>PXSX01000236.1:0-1199 GCA_003022655.1 Bacteroidetes bacterium QH_1_64_81
TGCGCCTCGATGGCTCGCAGGATGCGTTGCCCGCCCTCGTTCTGCGTCAGTCGCTCTTCGGCGGCCTCGACGCGGCGCTGCACCTCGTCCGACGGCACGACGTTCGCTGCATCGTCTGTCGGAGTTTCACCCCCGCAACCTGTGAGGACGAGAACACCCGTCCACAGGACCATCAGGGCAGAGAGGCAACGCGGATACGGCGGAGAGGGGCTCACCGGGCAGGACGGGGCAAGTGGAGCAGGATTTCGAAGGACAGCAGGACCAGTCTACAGTACGTTCCTCCCAAAAACAACCGGTTACTGATCCTCACCCTCCGGCTCGTAGCAGCGCGGCCGCCCGCCGGACGGCCCCAGATCGAGGCCGGCGAAGAGGTTGTTGAGTGACTCGGCCAGTGTGGGATGCGCGAAGGGGGCGGCCTGGATGCGATCGACGGGCAGGCTGCCCATCATGGCCGTCTGCAGGACGGACATCACCTCCCCACCTTCGATGCCCAGGATGGCGGCCCCGAGCAGCTGGTTCGTCTCCGAATCGATCACCGCTTTCATGAGGCCCCGCGTCTCATCGACCTCCAGGGCGCGGGCGACGTGGGTCATCGGCATCTGCGCCACCGTCACGTCGAAGTCGCGCGGAGAGCACGCGGTAGTCGTCGTAGGAGACGTGCGTGAAGGCCGGGCCGCCCGTGACGTCCCCGATCGCGTAAACCCCGTCGGCGGTGGTGGCGAGGCGATCGTCGACCTGTACGTAGCCGCGCTCAGTGGTCTCTACGCCCGCGGCGTCGAGGTTTAGATCGTCGGTGTTGGGGCGCCGGCCCACGGCCATCAGCACCTCGTCGCCCGCCACCTGAGCGGGGGCGTCGTCGCCCTCCAGGTGGGCCGTGATTGCTCCGTCATCCGACTCCACGGCCGTCATGCTCGTTTCGTTGAGGATGCGGATCCCGTCCTCGCGCAGGATGTCTTGGAGGGCTTCGGCCACGTCGGTGTCCTCGCGGTCGAGAACGTGCTCGCTCCGATCAACGATCGTGACCTCGGCCCCAAACCGCCGAAACATCTGTCCGAATTCGAGCCCGACGTAGCCCCCGCCGAGGATGAGCAGGTGCTCCGGGACGGCTCCCAGTTCCATGATCGAGGTCGAGGTCAGGATGTCGATGTCGTCGATCCCGTCGATGGGCGGGATGACGGGACGGGCACCCGTGTTGATCG
>PXSX01000236.1:1281-4763 GCA_003022655.1 Bacteroidetes bacterium QH_1_64_81
CGTCGATCAGGTCGAGGGAGTCTTTCTCCTCGATACTGCTGCGGCTCCCGGAGCGAAACGACTCCACGATGTCGCGCTTGCGCCGGCGTACCGTCTCCAGGTCGACGCTCACGTCGCCGACGTGCACGCCGTAGTCCTCAGCGCGGCGGGCGAGGTGGGCCACCCGCGCGCTGGCGATCATGGTTTTGGTGGGGGTGCAGCCTTTGTTCACGCAGGTGCCGCCCACGTGCGTGCGTTCGAGGAGTGCGACGGACTGGCCGTTCTCGGCGAGGGTGCCCGCGAGGGGCCCGCCGCCTTGACCAGCCCCAATGACGATGGTGTCGTATGAATCGGGCATGCTTTGAGGTTGGTTTGTGCAAAAATGGGCGGGGCAGAGAACCCCCGCCGCGATACATGGTTCTTGTCCTGTCTTTCCACCTGTAGCGCCTCCCCCAGTCAATCGCCGCCGCGATCCCCCGGCCGGGCGGCTTGGTCCACGTACCAGAGGCACCGGTCCCGCGGCTGCACATGCGTCGCGGGCAACGACGGATCTTCATGGTCCAACACGCTACGAAGAGCCTCGCGCTTGCGTTCGCCCGCCACGAGGACACAGGCCCGCCGGGCGCCATTCAGTACGGGCAGGGTACACGTGAGACGGGTCGTCACGTCGTGTCGGGGCGGGGCCGTGACGACGCGGACCCACCGGTCTTGGTCCGCCTCCCGGTCCAGGGTCTCGGGAAAAATCGAGGCCGTGTGGCCGTCGCTGCCCAGGCCGAGGAGCACAGTGTCGAACGTGGCCGTCCGGTCCGAGAAGTGCTGCTGAAGGGTTTCGGTGTACGTAGCGGCGGCCGCCTCAGGGCTTTCCCGCTGCGTCGGAATGGGGTGGACGTTCGTCTCCGGAATCGGCACCTGACGGACGAGGGTCCTCGTTGCGAGGCGGGCGTTGCTTTCGGGGTTATCGTGCGGGACGTACCGCTCGTCCCCCCAGAACAGGTGAATCCGATCCCAGGGGAAGGGGCCGCCCGTGCCCGCCGCCAGCAGCTCATAGAGCCGCTCCGGCGTGCTCCCGCCGGCGAGCGCGAGGGTATACGTCTCCTGCGTGCGGGTCGCGGCCTCGATGTCGGCACCGAGGTCCCGCGCGGCTGCGCGGCTCAGAGCCTCCAGGTCCGGACACTGGCGAACGATCGGCGCGCCGTTGTTTTCAGCCATGATGAGGGGAGTTGAGAATGAGACCAGCACTGGCAGAACGGAGGACGCCGCCTCCAATCCAGCGTCTCAGGAGGCGGCGCTCGCCGCGAGCCGCCGGTCTCCCGAGGTCCAGTCCGCAAGAATCTGGTCGGTGGCGTAGGGGCCCCACGAGCCCGCCTCGTAGGGGTGCACAGGAACGTCGGCCTCCAGAAGGGGACCGTAGAGGGCCCAGGAGGCTTCCACCTCGTCGGCCCGCACAAAGAGCGTCTGGTCCCCCGTCACGATGTCCCGCAGAAGCGTCTCGTACGCATCCGGCACGGGCCCGAAGGCATTCTCGTACGAAAAGCTGAGGTGCTGCGATTCGAGCGTGATTTCCCCATCCGTCCCGGGGGCCTTTACTTCGAACCGCAGGTCAAAGCCCTCATTGGGCTGAAGCGTGATCAGCAACTCGTTCGGGGTGGCTCGTTCTCCGTCCGGCTCGGGACGGCCGGGCTGACGGCTCAGCTGGAAGAGGGAGACTGGCGCGCTCTTGAACCGCACGGCGACCTGCGTCAGCTTCGTAGGCAGGCGCTTGCCGGTTCGCAGGTAGAAGGGCACGCCCTGCCACCGCCAGTTGTTGACCCGGAGGCGAAGGGCCGCGTACGTCTCTGTGTCGGAGTCGTCCGGCACGTCCGCTTCCTCCCGGTAGGACGAGACCGGTTCCCCGTCAATCGTCCCGGCTCCGTATTGGCCCAAAACCAGATCCCCTTCGGGATCGGGCCGCTCCACGGCATTGAGGACCTTTACCTTTTCCTGCCGGATGGCGTCGGCCTCCATCGCCGCGGGGGGCTCCATCGCCACCAGCGACAGAAGCTGCGTCAGGTGGTTCTGAACCATGTCGCGCAGGTGACCGGACTGGTCGTAATAGCCGGCGCGCCCCCCCACTCCGAGCGACTCAGCCACCGTAATTTCGACGTGGTCGATCCGGTCCCGATTCCACAGGGACTCGAAGATGGCGTTTCCGAACCGGAAGGCGAGCAGGTTCTGGACCGTTTCCTTGCCGAGGTAGTGATCGATGCGGTATACCTGCGACTCGTCGAAGTGGCCGTGGACCCGCTCGTTCAGTGCCCGGGCCGACTTCAGATCGTGCCCGAAGGGCTTCTCGATGATGACTCGAGTCCAGCCTGGGCTCGTGTTCAGTCCCACCGCCCCGAGCCCGTCGATCGTCGGCCCGTACGCACTCGGGGGAAGAGAGAGGTAGAACGTCCGGTTGCCAGGCAGATCATAGTGTCGCTCGATCTGGTCGATGCGGTCCCGCAGCGCATCGAAGTCCTGTCCGTCCTCGCCGAGTCCCTGATAGAAGAGGCGTCGGCCACACCACTGAGCTAGCTCCTCCTCCGAGAACCCATTCTCGCGGAGTGCCTTCTGGGCCGTCGCCCGAAATTCCTCGTCGGACCACTCCGAACGCGCCGTGCCGAGCACGTGGCACCGCTGGGCAATGTCTTGGTCCTGCATCAGGTGGTAGAGGGCCGGCAGGAGCTTTCGCTTCGTAAGGTCGCCGGTGGCGCCAAAGATGACGAACAGGTGCGGCTGGATGTCAGGCATGTCCGGTTGCAGGTTGAAGGTTGTGGGTTGAGAACCTATTTGGCGGACTGTCTATGGCCTGCGACTTCGCGGATCTCGTGCAGAACGGGTTCTGCACTCGCCCGGTAGCGGCGCTACAGGGCTCGTTTGGGCCCCGTTCGTGCACGTCACCCGCTGTGTCTCGGCTGAATGTCCATCCGCCAAACAGGCTCTGAAAATTGAGGGTCGGGCCGGAGGAACCTGCTGCCTTGACGGAGGACTGCTCCGAACAATACCTGGACGCTCCGGAAGCGTGGAGGCCTGGATGCTGTGAAGGCCTGGGCGCGCGGATGCACGGAGGCTCTGGAAGCATGGGCGCTGTGGAAGCTTCGGAGGAGGGAACCCGGGGTGCCACTTCCACGCGTCCACACTTCCATACCATCCGGGAAAACCGACTGAATCCAGGCACGGAGTCGCCCCCGTTCCGGCGGGCAACGTCGCTACTCGTCGGCGTCCTTCACCGCGTGGCCGCCAAACTGGTTGCGCATGGCGGCAAGGAGCTTGTGGGTGTAGGAGTTCTCCACGCGCGAGTCGAGCCGGGAGATGAGGGCGTCGGTGATGACGGGGGCCGGCACGTCGAGGTCGATCGCCTCCTTCACCGTCCAGCGGCCCTCCCCGGAGTCGTCGACCCACGGGGCAATGTCGGGCAGGTCCTGATCCTGATCCAGGGCGCGGGCCGTGAGGTCGAGCAGCCAGGAGCGGATGACGCTGCC
>PXSX01000237.1 GCA_003022655.1 Bacteroidetes bacterium QH_1_64_81
GCTGCCGACGGAGTACTCGGAAGTCACCATTGGCCGCCGGCTGTTTCGGGACGGAACCTCGGAGTACCTGATGAACGGGACGACGTGCCGTCTCAAGGACATTACCGACCTGTTCATGGACACGGGCATGGCGGCCGACGCCTATTCGGTGATTGAGCTGAAGATGGTCGACGAGCTGGTGTCCGGCTCCACCGAGGACCGCCGTCGCATGTTTGAGGAGGCGGCCGGCATCACGCGCTACAAGATGCGCCGGCGCCAGGCCCTCCGCAAGCTCGACAGCACGCAGACCGACCTGGAGCGCATCCGCGACCTGACCGACGAGGTGGGCACGCAGGTGGAGCGCCTGGAGCGGCAGGCCGAAAAGGCGCAGCAGTACCGGGAGGCGGAGGCGGAGCTCCGGCGCCTGGAGCTGCTGCTCGCTCAGGTCGAGTACCACCGGCTCGAAGAGCAGCAGCAGGAGCTGGAGGCGAAAGAACAGGAGCATGGGGAGCGGGCCGCGTCGCTGGCGGAGGACGAGCGGACGACCGAGCGTCGACTCGAGGAGTTGCGCGATGCCTTCGAGGTACAGGAGGAAACCCTCCAGGAGCGCCGGGAGGCCCTGCAGGAGCATCGGGCCCGCGTGCGGGAGTTGGAGGCGGAGCAGCGCCTGCAGCGCGAGCGCCTGACCCGCGCCCGCAGTGACCGCGACGAGGCCCAGCAGGCCCAAGAGGAGGCCCGCGAGCGGCGCAAGGCCCTCACCGACGAGGTGCAGCGCCTGGAGAGTGCCCTGGAGCAGGCGCGCCCGGCGCTCGAAGAGGCGGAGGCGACCCTCGAGGAGGCCCGAACCGAGCGCGACGAGGCGACGGCAGCCGCAAACGAGCGTCGTGAGCAGGTTCGCCAGCTCCGCCAGGACGCCGAGGCGGCCGAGGACGCATACGCTGAGCGCACCCGCGAACTCGACCGCCTCACGAACCGCCAGGAGCTGCTGGAGGAGGAGAAGGCCCGCGCGCAGAATCAGCTCGACGATCTGGCGGAGAACGCTCAGGCACTCGACGATCGCATCGACGAGGCCGACGCCAACCACGAGGCCGCCGCACAGGCCCTAAAGGAGGCCCGAACGGCTCTGGACGAGGCGGAGGCCGAGCGCGACGACCGCGAGCAGGCCCTGGAGGCGGCGAACGAGGAGCTCCGGGACCTGGAGCGACAACGTGACGCGGCCGTCGCGGAGGTGGAGCTTCTCGAAGGGCTCGTGGCGAGCTACGACGAATTCTCAGACGCCGTGCAGTTTTTGGCCGCGGAGGATCTCTTCGACGACCTCCGCACTGTGGCCGACGTGCTGAGCTGCGACGACGACGTGCGCGTGGCACTCGACGCGGCCCTGGGCGACCTCGCGTCGTGCGTCGTGGTGCCGACCGCCCGGGAGGCGCGGGTCGCCATCGCCCGCCTGCGCGATGCCGAGAAGGGGCAAACGTCCTTCATCGTGCTCGATCGGCTCCCCGATGAAGTTCCGAGCGCCCCGGCCCCCGACGGCGCCGTCTCTCTTCGCGAGAAGGTCCGCACGGCGGAGTCCGACTACGAGCCCCTGGCTGACGTGCTGCTCCATGACTGCTACCTCGTCGACACGCTCGACGACGCGGAGGCGCTTTTGGAGCAGCCCCAGGAGCAGTCCCGGTCAATTCGCCTCTTCGCCCGCACCGGCGAGTGGGTCGACACCGACAGCCGTCGTGTGTTGCTGCGGGGCGGAAGCCAGAAGGACGACGTGTCCGCCGCCGCCAGCCGACTGGGACGCCGCGAGCAGCTGGAGCGGGCGTGCGAGCAGCGGGCCGAACTGCAAGATGCCTGTGAGGAGCAGGAGGACACTGTGGCGGAGGCGCGGGCGGCGCTCGAAGAAATCGACCTTTCCTTCCATGAATCGGCGGTGGAGGAGGCAGAGACGGCCCTCGCCGACGCCGAGCAGCGGCTGGAGCAGCTCCGCTACGAGCGCGAGTCGGTCGACGAGCGGCGCACGGAGCTCCAGGAGCGCCTCGACGAGATCGACGAAGAGCTGGCCGCCCACGGGGACCGCGTCGATACGCTGCGCCGGGAGGCACAGGCGGCCGAGGACACGATGACGACGCGCCGCGAGGAACGAGCCGAGGCGGAGGAGGCGCTCGCGGCGGCCGAAGAGCGCGAGCGGACTGCCGTCGACGCCTTCAGCGAGGCCCAGGTGGCGGCCGTAGAGGCTCGAAATCGCGTCGAGAATCTGGAGCAGGATCTCGATCGGGCCCGCACGCAGATCGACGATATTGATCGCCGCACCGGCGAGCGCAAGGCCGAAATCGAGGCGCTCGAATCGGACATCGAGGAGGCCCTCGACCAACAGACCGAGCTGGACGCACAGATTGAATCCCTCCGCGACGAGCGTGGGACGCGGGACCAGGCCGTGGAGAAGGCGGAGACGGCCCTGCAGGAGACGAAGGCCGAGATCGACGACGTGGAGGCCCGTCTCCGGTCGATTCGGCGAGAGCGGGAAGAGGCCCTTCAGCAGAAAAATGAGGCCGCCGTTGCGCTCGCGGAGGTCGAGACGCGCACCCGGGACCTTCATGATAGCATTCATGCGGACTACGACCGTGACCTGGCCGACAATCCTATGACTGTGCCCGACGACTTTGACGAATCTGAGGCCCAGTCTGAGGTGAAAAGCCTCCGCGGCACCATCAATGCGCTCGGCGACGTCAATCCCCTTGCGCTCGACGAGTACGAGGAGGAGAAGGAGCGCCTCGACTTTCTCCAGGAGCAGAAAACCGACCTGGAGGAGGCCGAAGACACGCTCCTCAACACGATCGAGGAGCTCAACACGAAGGCCTCGGCGCGCTTCATGGAGACCTTCGACGAGATCAAGGAGAGCTTCGGCGACATCTTCACCGAACTCTTCGGGGAAGGCGCTTCCGCGGAGCTGCAGCTTGAGAATCCGGACGATCCCATCGACTCGGCCATCGAAATTATCGCCAAGCCCCGCGGCAAACGGCCCGTCACGCTCGACCAGCTCTCCAGCGGCGAGAAGGCCCTCACGGCCACGGCCCTCCTCTTCGCCATCTACCTCGTGAAGCCCAGCCCCTTTTGCGTGCTCGACGAGGTGGACGCCCCCCTCGACGACGCCAACGTGGAGCGGTTCATGAACCTCGTCCGCCGCTTCGAGGCCGACACCCAGTTTATCCTCGTCACCCACAACCAGCGCACGATGGACCTTTCGGACCGCATGTACGGGGTCACGATGGAGGAGCAGGGCGTATCGACGCTCGTGGGCGTCGAGTTTGATGAGGCCACGGAGATGACCGAGTAGGAAGGTCCGTCACGCGTACTTGCACCCACCATTCACTCCGGTATGCAGGACCTTACCGCTGATTCGCTGTTCTCGACGGGCCGCGCTGGACTTGAAGTGCTGCTCATTCTCGGAGGGGCTGCTGTGCTTGGAGGGCTCCTCTACGCTGGTCTGCACCGTCTCCTCCGCGACGCCGCCCTCCCCACTGTTCAGGCGTCGCTCTCCGGTTTGGCTCAGTTCATCCTTGAGAATGGCCTTCGGATTCTCGTGATCGTCGGGGTGGCCTGGCTCCTTATAGCCGTTCTCTACGCCGTGGAGGAGGCGGTCTCCAAGCGCTACGAAACGGGCGTTCCGGAAAACGTGGAGGCCCGGAAAGTTGTCACGCAGACGCGTATCTTGCGCCGTGTTGCCGCGACGGTCATCATTATCATCGCCGCCGGAATTGTGCTCATGCAGTACGAGGCATTCCGCGAGCTCGGCACCGGCCTGCTGGCCTCGGCGGGCATCGTGGGCATCGTGGTGGGCGTCGCGGCTCAACGGACCCTCGGCAACCTTGTCGCAGGGATCCAGATTGCTCTCAGCCAGCCCATTCGGGTCGACGACGTGGTCATCGTCGAGGGCGAGTTTGGATGGGTCGAAAAGATCACGCTCACCTACGTCGTAGTCCGCGTGTGGGATCGGCGACGCATCGTCCTGCCCATCACCCACTTCGTCGAAAAACCCTTCCAGAACTGGACGCGCACCTCCTCGGACCTCATCGGGACGGTCTTCCTCTACCTCGACTACTCAGTGCCGGTCCAGGACCTGCGCGAGGAGCTGCAGCGCATTGTCGAGGCGTCGGAGCACTGGGACGAGGATGTGGTGGGACTGCAGGTGACAGACACGTCAGAACGGACCGTCACCCTCCGGGCGATCGCGAG
>PXSX01000238.1:0-5527 GCA_003022655.1 Bacteroidetes bacterium QH_1_64_81
GCTCCCGCGCTCTCTACCCTCATGCCCTCTCGGGTTGTTCGTTGATCTTCACGCTCGGGCCGAACATGGGTCCCCCCGGGGCATTGAACCACTTCGGTAATCTGAGTCGCTGTCTCGAACAGGTGGACTCCTTCATGGCTGATCGCAGATCGGACGTCCTCGTACTCGGGTCCGGCATTGCAGGCCTCTCTGCGGCCCTGGGTGCGGCGCGCAACGGCGCTTCGGTGACCCTCGCCACGAAAGCCACGCAGCCCGAAGGCGCCTCCACGTGGTGGGCGCAGGGCGGCATCGCGGTGGCCCGCACGGCGCCCGATCAATTTAAGCGCGACATTGACGCGGCGTCGAGCGGCACGAGCGATCCCGAGGCGCTCGACGTGCTGGTGCAGAACGCCGACGCGGCGGTGCGGGACGTGCTCATCGAGACGCTCGGGGTGGACTTCGACACCGGGGGCAACGGGGCCTCGTTCGACTTTGGCCGGGAGGCGGCCCACTCCGAAGACCGAATTCTACACGTTGATGCGTCTACCGGCAGGCACATCCACGAGCCGTTCCTGAGCTACCTGGCCGACCACGATCGCGTCGAGATTTGCGGCGATATGGCCGCGATTGAGCTCCTGGAGCACGACGAACGGGTCCACGGCGCCGTGCTGGAATCGGACGGGACGGTGCAGCCCCACTACGCCGGGGCCACGGTGCTGGCCACGGGCGGCATCGGAGCGCTCTACAGCCGCTCCACGAACCCCGCCGGGTCAACGGGCGATGGCATCGCGATGGCCCACCGCGCCGGCGCCGCCACCGCCGACATGGAGTTCGTGCAGTTTCATCCCACCGTGTGCGTGGCAGACGGCGATCCGTTCCTCGTGAGCGAGGCGGTGCGGGGCGAAGGCGCCGTCCTCCGCGACGCCGAGGGCGGGCGGTTCATGCCCGCCGTGCACGAGGACGCCGAGCTGGCGCCCCGCGACGTGGTGGCCCGGGCCGTGGAGCAGGAGCATCACCGAACGGGCCGAGTCGTGCTCGCCGAGCACTTTCTCTGCGGCGGCGTCGACGTGGACACCTACGGGCGGGCGAGCCTCGGTCGGCTCTACGCGGTCGGCGAGTGTGCCCGGACGGGGGTCCACGGGGCGAACCGTCTGGCGTCGACCTCGCTGCTCGAAGGCCTCGTGTGGGGCCTGCGCGCTGGGACCGACGCGGCGGGGCACGAGCCGACCGAGCGCGAAGGGGCGGTCTCCACCAGTCCGGGATCGGCTCCCTCCGAGGAGTTCCTAAAGGCCTCCTACGAGCGCCTCCAGCGGACGATGGATGAGCACGTGGGCCTCCGCCGCACGCCCGAGGGGTTGGCCCAGGCTCTCGGCGAGCTTCCCACCCTGAAGGCGGAGGTCGATGTTCATGCGGGCCGCGAGGCGCCGCGCGCGGTCCACGAGCTCCGATCGGCCTGCACCGTGGCGGGGCTCATCGTGGAGGCGGCCGCCGCCAACGACATCTCGGTCGGATGTCATTACGTCACGGGGACGGCGGAGGACGCGTCCGCGATGGCTCGCTGAGGCTCCTGGTGGGGAATCAGTCGCCCGCGTGCAGGGGGGAGGAAGTCCGCTCAGCGTGAGGGGGTGTCCGAGGTCCTTTTCCTTGAGAGGAATAGGTCCACGTCCGACGACTGTGAAGAGTGGTGAGCGGCTCCAAGCGCACAAGATCAGTGCTAGATCCCGGTCCATTCCGCGTCTTCTCGGACCATAGTCACCGACCCCGCCGATGAACTTTTCGACCGATCGTGGATTTTGGAGCGCCCGCTGAGTAGTTTGGGGTTCTGAAAATTAGCCGAATGCATCGGTCGGTCGTTGCACAGTTTTGTTAGCTGCCAGTGCGTGATGCACAAGTCTTTTTCGGAGTGTTCCCGTTCGTGCCTGTTCCTCCTCGTCTGTCTACTCGCCTGTGGGATCGGCCTCGGGTCCCCATCCGCACGCGGGCAGACCTCTATCACGGGATCAGAGGTCGAGTGTGAGGATGGAACCGCCGACGAGTATCCGTGCGAGAACGTCGACCTCCTTTCGCATCTCTCGATCGATGCCATCGGGGGCGACTCCGGCGTTTCGCTTAACGACGTCTGGGGCTGGACCGACCCAGAAGACCTGACCGAATACGCCCTCGTCGGGCGGACCGACGGGATCGCCTTCGTTGACGTAAGCACGCCCACCGATCCGGTGTACGTCGGCGAACTGCCGAGTCATTCTGGCTCGAGCACCTGGCGCGACGTGAAGGTATACGACGGCCACGCTTTTATCGTGAGTGAGGCCTCCGGACACGGCACGCAGGTGTTCGATCTGTCGCAACTCGGCGACGTGCCCCCGGAGGACCAGCCCAAGACCTTCACCGAGACGGCCCATTACGATGAGGTGGGGGCGGCCCACAATATTGTCATGAATCGGGAGACGGGATTTGCATATATCGTCGGGGGCAACGGGAGCGGTACCACCTGCGGCGGCGGACTCCACATGGTCGATGTCCAAACCCCAACAGATCCGGTCTTCGCCGGGTGCTTTACCGACGCGACTTATGGGTACACTCACGACGCACAGTGTGTGACCTACGAGGGGCCGGATACGGAGCACCAGGGCGACGAGATATGCTTGAATGCCAACGAGGATGCCCTCAACATTGCCAACGTAACGGACAAGAACGCTCCGGCGACGATCGTCAATGCGACATACCCACTGATTGGGTACGTTCATCAGGCGTGGCTTACCGAAAACCACGAGTACCTCTACGTTGACGACGAACTGGATGAACTTCAGGGACTTGTGGACCAGACCCGCACCCTCGTCTTCGACGTGACAGACCTGGAGAACCCGGAGCTCGTGACGAGCTTCTCGGGATCCACCGGAGCGATTGACCACAATCAGTACATCGAAGATGGCTACTCCTACCAGGCCAATTATCAGAGCGGACTCCGCATTCTGAACGTGTCCAACCCGGAGGCGCCGGCAGAGGTGGGGTACTTCGACACGTATCCGGATGGCAACCAGGCATCGTTCGATGGGGCCTGGAGCACGTATCCGTTCTTCGGGAGCAACATGGTCCTCATCAGCAGCATCGGTTTGCCTCGGACAGCAGTGCAGTCGCTGAGGACGGGGGTTCGGCCACCCTCACTGTTGAACTGGCTAAGGCTGACCCGATCACCACCATCGAGGTGGACGTCGCGCTCAATAACGGCGCCAGTACGACCTTCCCCAGCGACGTTGAGGACTACACGACGCAGACGGTCTCCTTCCCGGCCTCGGGGTCGGCTGGAGACACCGAGTCCGTGACGGTCGATGTGACCGACGACGCAATCGAGGAGGGCATTGAGGTCGCGCGGTTTGACTTGACGAATCTGAGTACATCCGGGACCGCCTCCATCGGCAGTCCAGATCGTTCTGCCCTCTCAATCGTCGACGACGACAGATCCATTGCTGCCCTGCGGGCAGCGCTTGAAAATGGGAATCAGGAGGAGACCATCCTCGAGGGCACGGTGTCTCGGGCCTACGGGAGCTACGCCCGGTTCCAGGACGAGAGCGGGCCGACCGGGGCCAGTGCGGTGGTCGTACGCCAAACCGCCGGGCCCCTGAGCGATGAGTTTCAGCAGGACATTGAGGAGGGGACCATCCAGCCGGGAACGGAGCTTCGGGCGCGGGGGACGCTGTCCGCCCCGGGAGGGCAGATTCAGTTCGACAACGATGACCTCGCAAGGTACGTGGTGCAGGGCCAGGGGGAGCCGCCGGCCCCGCAGGAGGTGTCTTTGGGAGAGCTCGTGGGATCGGAGGAGGACTACGAGAGCGAGCTGATCGAGGCAGAGGGGCTGTCGTTTCCGGACGTGGAGGGGGACTCGAGCTTTGTGGCGGAGACGAGCTACACGGTGACCGACGGGGAGGAGACGTTTGCGTTTTGGGTGGGGACAGAAGAGGAGAGTGCGCTGGTGGGGGAGCCGATTCCGACGGGTGGATTTACGTTTGCCGACGTGGTGGGGCAGCCTGGCGACACTGGGGACGGAAACTACCGGCTCATAGGTCTCCAGTCTTCGACCGCTCTTCCGGTCGAAATGGCGGGAATCGACGCGGTGCAGACTGGTCGCTCCGTGGAGCTTACGTGGAAAACGGCGAGCGAAACCAACAGTGCTGGTTTCCACGTGCAGCACCAGTCCGAGTCTGGCTGGGCCACGCTTGGCTTCGTGGAGAGCAAGGCCTCCGCTGGCACGGCCTCCGATCCCGACGGTGTTCGGGACTATCGCTACCGGGTCCAGCGCGAGCTTGAGCCGGGCACGCATCGCTTCCGCCTCAAGCAGGAAGACCTCGACGGATCAACGAGTCTTAGCGAGACGGTTGCGGTAGAGGTGGGCATAGACGAGGCGGTGCGTCTGACCACCCCGGTGCCGAGCCCCGCGTCGAGCCACACCACCGTTTCGTTTGGCGTGAAAGAGTCGACGGAAACCTCGGTCGTTCTCTACAACGTGCTCGGTCAGCGCGTGCGGACTCTCTACGAGGGCACCCCGCAGGGTGGGCAGACACAACCGATCGACATCAGCGTCGAAGCGTTGCCGAGTGGCGTGTACTTTGTCCGCCTGCACGCCGACGGCCGGACCCGAGCGGAGCGATTGACGGTCGTCCGATAGTCGCGCAACGCTCCTGCCGCGTCGGCCGTGGAAGCTGGGTCTCGTCCGGCATTCCTGTCCAGGCCCGCCGCGGCTCCTGCTCGAAGGATCCTGGGCCATCGAGTTCAGCCTAGCGTGCGAATGTAGTGTGTTTGTCCATTTTTGCGCTTGGGGTGAACACGGGTCAGCCAGCGGCATTGAACTCGTCCGTCAATGCCCGACCGCAACCCCTCGCTGTTGGAAAGGGGGAGGGAGAGTGCGTGAACGGTCCTGTGGATTCGACCCTAGATGATGACTGGTACTTTGCGGAGCCCTTCCGTGCCTCAGCGAGTGCGTCGCCCCCTGCCCGAGTCCCTGCGTCATCCCTCCGTCTTCGCTCTCCTTCGGCTCAGCATCGCCGAGGATGTGGATCCCGACAGCAGTGGGCATCCTGAAACCGATTGGGCCCCCCACGGCGACGTAACGAGCGTGGTCACCCTTGATTCCGACGCCAGGCTGGACGGACGCCTCGTGGCGAAAGAGTCCGGTGTGGCGGCGGGCCTTCCCGTGGCCCAGGCGCTGTTTCGATTCGTCGACGCAGACTTGACGTTGTCGCCCGCAGTGGGGGAGGGGGAGCGGGTCGAAACGGGTCAGGTGATGGCGACCGTTGCCGGGTCGGGCCGGGCGCTCCTGACTGCCGAGCGGCCCGCGCTCAACTTCGTAGGGCGCCTCTCGGGCATCGCCACCTGCACGCGCCGGTTCGTGGACGCCGTCGCGCACACGGATGCCGACATCTTGGACACCCGGAAGACCCTTCCGGGCCACCGCCGGCCCGACAAGTACGCTGTGCGGCAGGGGGGTGGGCGCAACCACCGAATGGGCCTGTACGACATGGTCCTCATTAAAGACAATCACATCGACGGTGCCGGG
>PXSX01000238.1:5592-7751 GCA_003022655.1 Bacteroidetes bacterium QH_1_64_81
GCCGAAACCGGCGTCGACGCCATTTCGGTGGGCGCCCTCACCCATTCGGCTGAGGCATTCGACGTGAGCATTCGCGTCGCCTAACGAAAACTCGGTCTCCCAGAACGACGTTGTATTCGGACCCTTTCATCGACGAACGCTTCGATCTGTCATGATGAACGACGCTGCGACCCTGACCGACCCCGACCCGCTCTACGAGGTGCTTGAGGAGCGTCTCGAAGACGTGCCCAGCGACCGTGAGCTCCGGCACAAAGCCGAGCTCGCCGCCAAGATTAACCAGCTCAAGCAAGACCGAAACGCCGTCATTCTCGGCCACAATTACATGGAGCCGGCCCTCTTCCACACGATTCCGGACTACACCGGTTCGTCGCTGGAGCTGAGTCGCCGTGCGGCGGAGGCCGAGGCCGACACGATCGTGTTCTGTGGGGTCCGCTTCATGGCCGAGACGGCCAAGATCGTGAACCCGAACAAGACGGTGCTCCTGCCGGCGGAGGAGGCGGGGTGCTCCCTCGCCGAGAGCATCACGGCCGAGGACGTGCGGCGCCTGCGCGAGCGCTATCCGGGGCTGCCGGTGGTCACTTACGTGAACACCTATGCCGACGTGAAGGCCGAGAGCGACGTCTGCTGCACCTCCAGCAACGCAGCGCAGGTCGTCGAGTCGCTCGATTCGGACACGGTCATCTTCATCCCGGACGAGTTTCTTGCGCAGAACGTGGCACAGGAAACCGGGAAGGAGGTCCTCTTCCCGCAGAAGCGCGAGCGGAAGGACGTGGGGGGCGACGGGGCGCTGGCGGGCGGCGACGGTGCTCCGGCCGAGGACCTCGACGCCGACCTCATCGGATGGGAGGGGCGCTGCGTGGTCCACGAGATGTTTCAGGTGGAGGACGTGCAGCAGGCCCGCGAGGAGCACCCCGACACGGTTGTGCTGGCGCACCCCGAGTGCAGCCCGGAGGTGGTGGCGGAGGCGGACCACTCGGGCAGCACCTCCTCGATGATTGAGTACGTCGAGAACACCGACGCGGAGAGCTACCTCCTGCTCACAGAGTGCTCGATGGGCGACAACATCATGGGCGCCAACCCCGACAAGAACCTGCTGCGGATGTGCTGGCAGCGGTGCCCGCACATGAACCAGATTACTCTGGAGGACACGCGCCGAAACCTGACCAATAACCAGTATCAGATCAAGATTGAGGAGGAGGTACGTGTCCGGGCGCTGGAGGCGGTGGAGCGGATGCTGGAGATTGGGTAGTGGGTTGAAGGTTGTAGGTTGAAGGTTGTAGGTTGAAAGTTTTGCGTTTTGAGCTGAGGATTTTGAGTTGGGCGTGTCGGGGCTGGAAATGCCTTCAACTCACAGCCGGGAGCCCGTTCCGCGTGTCCGTTTTCCGTTACAGAGCGCCTCTGTCATGTCGTCCCAATCTACCTTCTGTGCCCTGCTCCTCGTCGCGCTGATGGTCCCCGCTGGGAGCCCAGCGCAGGGGCAGACCGCCGCCCCGCGTACCGATTCGCTCGTACAGGTGCACTCCCAACAGCTGCAGGCCGCAGAGCGTGCCCATCTGTGGCGCGTGGCGGGGTGGGGCGGCGCCAACGCGCTCGGGGGCCTCGCGCTCGTATGGGCATCGTCCCGGTCCGGCACCTCGACCCAATGGCACTTCGGCGCCATGTCGGCGGGGTGGGGCGTGGTGAACGTCGGGATCGCCGCGGGCGGACTCCTGGCATCGAGCCCCCCGCCCACAGAACTGGGCGCGCTGGTGTCTGCCGAGCGGCAGTTCCACGACGTGCTCCTCGTCAACCTCGGCCTCAATGTCGCCTATTCGGCCGTCGGGGCCACGATGCTGGGGGCCAGCTATTACGGCATCGACAACATAGGCCGCTGGCGCGGCTTCGGTGCCTCACTTGTCCTGCAGGGGGCGGGCCTGCTGGTCCTCGACGGCATCGCGTTCTTCGCGTCGCGGAGTCGCCTCTCGTCGCTCCTGGACGCGGGCGTGCAGCTCTCCGTGCAGGCCGCCCCCACCGGTGCCGCGCTGACGCTTCAGTTTTGATCGCGCTCCGGCCCCCACGCTCCCCCCTACCCGCTGATCGAGCAGCGCCTGGATCCGCTTGGGGCACATCTCCTGCCACGAGGCCCATGGTGGGACGATCTACACCACGGCAACGTCGAA
>PXSX01000238.1:7827-11265 GCA_003022655.1 Bacteroidetes bacterium QH_1_64_81
CAGACCTCCGCACACACGCCCAGACGCACTCACTCCATATTCTCCACGACCGCCTGCCCGAACTCGCTGCATTTGAGCAACTCAGCGCCCTCCAGGTTGCGCTCGAAGTCGTACGTCACGCGCTTCTGAGCGATGGTGTTCTCCAGCCCGTCGAGGATGGCGTCGGCCGCTTCGTCCCAGCCCATGTACTCGAACATGATCCGGCCCGATAGAATGAGCGCCGACGGATTGACCTTGTCCTGCCCCGCGTACTTGTTGGCAGAGCCGTGGACGGGTTCAGCCAGGCACGCCGCGTCGCCGAAATTGGCGCCCGGGGCCACGCCGAGGCCGCCGATCTGCGCCCCGCAGGCGTCGGACAGGTAGTCGCCGTTGAGGTTCGGCATTGCCATGATGTCGTATTGGTCGGTCCGGGTCTGAACCTGCTGGAGCATGTTGTCGGCAATCCGGTCGTTGACGACGACCGCATCCGCGGGCGGCTCCCCGTCGCGCTCCTCCCAGAGGGTGTCCTCGGTGATCACCTCGTCGCCGTACTCCTCGCGGGCCACCTCGTAGCCCCAGTCGCGGAAGGCCCCCTCGGTGAACTTCATGATGTTGCCCTTGTGCACCAGCGTCACGAACTGGTGCTCGTCGCTCTCCAGGGCGTAGTCGATGGCCTCGCGGACGAGCCGCTTGGTGCCGAACTCGGTGATCGGCTTGATGCCAATGCCCACCGAGCCGTCGTGGATCGTCTCGTCGTATCCCATCTGGTCCTCGACGAACGCGCGGACCTGTTCGACGCCCTCGGTCCCGGCCTCCCATTCGATGCCCGCGTACACGTCCTCCGTGTTCTCTCGGAACGTGACCATATCCATCTCCCCCGGGTCCTTCATCGGCGAGGGCACGCCGTCGATGTAGTAGGTAGGGCGGACGTTGGCGTAGAGGTCGAGCTTCTGACGCAACGCCACGTTCAGCGACCGGAAGCCGGCCCCCACGGGGGTCGTTAGTGGGCCCTTGATGGCGACGCGGTGCTCGCGAATCGTCTCAACGGTCTCCTCGGGGAGAAGCTCGCCGGTCTGCTCTTTGGCCTTCTCCCCGGCCAGCACTTCGGTCCATTCGATGCCCCGCTCGCCGTCGTAGGCCGTCTCCACGGCGGCGTCGAAAACGGGCTCGGCGGCGGCCCAGATGTCGGCGCCGACGCCGTCGCCCTCGATGAAGGGGATGATGGGGGTGTCGGGAATTTGGAGGGTGCCGTCCTCCACCGTGATTTTTTCGCCGGAGGTGCTCATGGTTGGATCGGTTGGTCAGGGAAGAAGAGACGTGTAGCTGTCACTGTAACGTAAGACGTGGGGGCGACTCCCTCTATTAGGAAACCGAAAAAACGGACGGTTAGGGGGCGTGGGAATGGGCGAGAGGGAGTGCGTGAGAGTGAGGACGTGGAGATGAATGAGGAGAGGAAGGCGCAGAGGGGAGTTGGTGAGGGGCGATGCTGACTCTGTCGCCCAACCCACGACGCTCAACGCCAAACGCTCAACTCACAGTTTCCCGAGGAGGTCGCGGAGGCGCAGTTCCCACACCTTGAGGGCGGCCTCGTACACGATGCCCCGGCTCATTTTGGACTGTCCCTCCGTCCGCTCGGTAAAGATGACCGGCACCTCTTCGATGTGAAAGCCGGCCCGCCAGGTGCGGTAATGCATCTCCACCTGGAAGGCGTATCCGTCGGAGTTAATCCGGTCGAGCGGCAGGGTCTCCAGCACCCGTCGATGAAAGCACTTGAAGCCGGCTGTGACGTCGAGGATCGGCAGACGGGTGATCGTGCGGGTGTAGATGCCGGCACTGTAGGAGAGAACGAGCCGAGGAAGGGGCCAGTTGATGACGCGGACCCCCTCGACGTACCGCGACCCGATGGCGAGGTCGACGTCGTCGCGCACCGGGTCGATGAGGCGCGGGAGGTCGTCGGGGTCATGAGACAAGTCGGCGTCCATTTCGCAGATGTAGGTGTAGTCCTGCGAGAGGGCGTACCGAAAGCCGCGCAGGTATGCGGTCCCGAGGCCCAGCTTGCCGCTCCGCTCAATGAGGTGAATCCGATCGGGATTGTCCTCCATCTTCGACCGCACCACCTCGGCGGTCCCGTCGGACGAATTGTCGTCCACGACGAGGATGGAGAGGGGGATCGGTTGGGCCAGCACCAGTTCAATAATTTGGCCGACGTTGTCGGCTTCGTTGTAGGTCGGGGTGATGACCAGTGCGTCGGTGGGGGCGTCTCCGGACGTGGAAGTGGGCACCGATGATAAACATGTTCAGGAGAAAAGAATGACGAAGGGGAGGAAGAATGTCTGTGTCGATGGGTGGGAGGTGTTCCCAACGAAGAGCTCTCGCAAGAAATTATCGATCCGGCGGGGCATGTCCAGCCGAGTGCGCGGAATTTAATGAAAAACGAGTTCCGACGGAGGTGCAAAAGGTGAAACCGAGGGCTGAAATTGGGATACAACTCCTTCGCAAAATTGCTTCTTTGGACGAAATCGTTGATTCTGTATTCCCGGCGCTCGAAGATCTTCCTGAGCCGCAAGATAGAGCGCTGGGCGAACCACCCATTTCATCCCTTCACCCAATCCCGACGCACGTCATGGCTGACAACCCCTCGGCCCACACATCCAACTCGGGTTCGAATGGAAGTGTCGATGATAAACCGGGACTCCCGGAGGACTTTCCCCACGCCTCTCGGCTGGAGCGGGCCGGCGTGACGAGTCTCGCCGGGCTTCGGGAGGTCGAGTCGCTGGAAGAACTGACCGGGATTGGCCCGGCCTACGCGGACGACATTCAGAAAGCCCTCGACGAGGTTGCCGACGCCGGCGGTGGAAACGACGTTGCGACCACCGAGGGGCGGTCCAGTCCCCTGGCCGGCAATGGAGAATCCGAAGACACCGTGGGGGGGGCCGCGACCCGGCAGTCGCTCGACATTCCGGAGGGCCCGATCGAGGAGACCGTCTCGTTCGACACGTATCCGGTCGACACGTACGAGCACGACGCGCTGGGCTTCGCGGACGAGGAGGTTATCGACCTGCTCCGCAACATGCTGCTGCAGCGGCGCTTCGAAAATCGATGCCGTCAGATGTACCAGCAGCAGAAAATCTCGGGCTTCCTCCACCTCTACATCGGGCAGGAGGCCGTGTCCACCGGCAGCGTCAACGCCATCGACCTAGGGGAGGACTCGATCATCACCGCTTACCGCGATCACGGCATGGGCCTGGCCATGGGCATGACCCCCGAGGAGGGCATGGCGGAGCTATTCGGCAAGCGCACCGGCTGCTCGAAGGGGAAGGGTGGCTCGATGCACTTCTTCGACCGCGAGAAGAAAATGATGGGCGGGCACGGCATCGTGGGGGCGCACCTGCCGCTCGGGGTCGGAATCGCCTTTGCGCACAAATACCGGGGCGACGACGAGGTCTGCCTCTGCTTCTT
>PXSX01000238.1:11385-12964 GCA_003022655.1 Bacteroidetes bacterium QH_1_64_81
ACGTACCGCTACCAGGGCCACTCCATCACCGACCCGGCCGAGTACCGCGCCGAAAATGAGCTCGACCAGCGCCAGAGCCAGGACGCCATCAACCGCCTTCAGGACTACATCATTCAGCACGACCTCGCGACCGAGGAGGACGTCACCGCCATCGACGACGACGTGCAGCAGACGGTGAAGGACGCCATCGACGCGGCGGATGAGGCTCCGTTCCCGGATGACGACGAAATCTACGACGACGTGTATGCTCAGGAGGATTATCCCTTCATCGCCTAGCAACGGCGATTTTCGGGTGCCGTGTCCCGACCACTGTCGGGGTCGAATTTTGAATTGCTCCTTCGGCACTCCTCCAGCCGCCCATTCGACATTTGCACTTCGAAACTCGTAACTGAATATGGCAACGCTGCAATTCCGTGAGGCCATCCGCGCCGCGATGACCGAAGAGATGGAGCGCGACGACGACATCTTCCTCATCGGGGAGGAGGTGGCCGAGTACGACGGCGCCTACAAGGTGACCGAGGGCATGCTCGACCAGCTCGGGCACGATCGGGTTATCGACTCGCCCATCAGCGAGCTCGGGTTCGCGGGGCTCGGTATCGGGGCGGCGATGAACGGCCTCCGGCCCATCGTCGAGTTCATGACGTTCAACTTCTCCTTCGTCGCCTTCGATCAGGTCATCAACAACGCCCCCAACATCCGCTACATGTCGGGCGGGCAGTTCGACCTCCCCATCGTCTTCCGCGGGCCCAACGGGGCGGCCGGACAGCTCGGCGCCACCCACTCCAACTCCACAGAGGCCCTCTACTCGAACTTCCCGGGCCTGAAGGTGGTGGCGCCCTCCATCCCCGACGACGGGAAGGGGCTGCTCAAGACCGCCATCCGCGACGACGACCCGGTCGTCTTTCTTGAAAGCGAACTTATGTACGGCATGAAGCGGGAGGTGAGCGAGGAGGAGGACTACACGATTCCGCTCGGCGAGGCCCGCGTGGCGCGGGAGGGCGACGACGTGACGATTGTGGCCCACAGCAAGAGCTACCACATCGCGATGAACGCCGCCGACGAGCTCGAGGAGCAGGGCTATGAGGCGGAGGTCATCGACCCGCGTACCATCAAGCCGCTCGACATCGAGACGATCGTGGAGTCGGTGCTCAAGACCAATCGCTGCGTTGTCGTTGACGAGAGCAACCCCTTCGCCAGCGTGGCCTCCGAGGTGACCCAGCAGATTCAGGACCGCGCGTTCGACTACCTCGACGCGCCCATCCTGCGCGTCACGGCCCCCGACACCCCGGCCCCCTACGCCCCCAATCTGATGGACGAATACATGCCGGGCGTCGACGAAACGGTCGACAAGTGCCTCCGCGTAATGTATGCGGAGTGACGAATTCGGAGTGTGGAATGTGGAGTGCGGATTTTCGCCTCCACACCTCCGCCTCACCTCCCCTCAATCCCCATTCCCAATTCCAAAATCCAAACTCGAACGATGGCGGTTCCAATCGAAATGCCCAAGCTGAGCGACACGATGGAGGAGGGGGTGCTCTCCGCCTGGCTCGTAGACGAGGGCGAGGAGGTCTCCTCCGGC
>PXSX01000239.1 GCA_003022655.1 Bacteroidetes bacterium QH_1_64_81
CGAGCACCCGGTCGCCCGCCTCCACCTCGGCCTTGTCCACGAGTCCCTCCCACGCCGTCAACGTAACGAGGGGAAGCGCGGCCGCCTGCGGAAAGGACAGCGACTCGGGCATCGGGGCCAGGAGACGTGCGTCGCAGGGCATGTAGACTGAGTTACGACGACGCGCCTCCGAGCAGCCCGCGGACAGCCTCAAAGACGGGCTTGACCGAGGTGTCCGGAGACACAGCCTTCTGGAGCACCATTCCTTGGTGAAACGCCAGCAGCGCGCGGGCCAGTGCCTCAGGCTCCGCCGCCTCGTCGAATTCGCCTTTGGCCAGCCCGCTCCGGATGAGTTCAGTGATGCGCTCGATGAAGTCGGCCTGGTTCTCCTGCAGAAGTTCGTGCACTTCGTCTGCACTCAGCGCTTCTCCCCATAGCCGCACTCGAACGCGGTGTCCACCCTCCGCCGCGTCGTCCGGTTGTTCAGCAAATTCTCCGAGCCGCGCCACGAGATCAGCGAGCACGCGTGGGGCGGGTTGCTCCGTGTCGATGGAATCAAACAGGGCATCGAGCGAGTCTCGACTCTCCGCCGCAATCGCACGGATGATGTCGGCCTTGCCGTCGAAGTAGTTGTAGACCGCGCCGGGGCTTAGGTCCGCCTCGTCGCAGATGTCCTGCACAGTGGTGGCGTGAAAGCCCTCGCGGCCGAAACAGGCAAACGCAGCCCGCAGAATTTGCTGGCGTTGCGCCTGTCGATGGGCGTCAGTAACCTTGGGCATCGAGGTCTTAGAGTAAATAAAACGAACACTCGTTCGTTTTGAGAGGAGAGACCCTGATGCGTTCCGAGAGGATCTCAGGGACGCAGTGAGGATCCAAATACGAAAAGCGCCCACCGGGCGGGCCCAGGGGCGCTTGTTGCGGAGGTGACGGGCGGATTCGAACCGCCGTAGGAGGCTTTGCAGGCCTCTGCCTAACCTAACTCGGCCACGTCACCAGAGTATCTCTCGCCAGTAAAATGCAGACAGTCCCCGTCGGGTTTCATTCAGGTCGGAGAACTCAGTCCGAAATGCACGCCCGGCAGGATTCGAACCTGCGACCTGCGGATTAGCGTACCACTACAGCTTTCGGTGCTCCCAACATGCCTGTTCCGACTACTGTCGGGGCTGTCGGAATTTGTGGTCTGGACTGTCTCTTCGTCCCGAAAGCTCCTCGGGAGGCGGTGCGTACAGTCTCTACGGAGCCTCAAGCGAGATCCACTTGGGTTTCCACGAGGTTTCCATTTTACAGGATTCCCCGTTACAGCACCGTGCAGTCCACGTGTCGCCACGTGGACGCTCCTGTTGAAGTCCGCTGCTCTATCCAGCTGAGCTACGGGCGCAGGTCACGTTCCGGGGGGCGAGGTCGGCGCCGGAGCAGGACGCACAACCAGTAGTCGGGGCGGCCGGATTTGAACCGGCGACCTCCTGCTCCCAAAGCAGGTGCGCTAACCGGACTGCGCCACGCCCCGCGCGGAGGAGAGAGAAGAGCGGAAGATCGCTCAGGTCAGCTCCTTGGCCTCCTCCAGTTCTTCTTCGACGTCGTCGAGGGGGACGATCTTCTGACGGAACCCGTAGTTGCCATCTTCTTTCTCCTCGGCAACAATGAGCTTCGCCATCTTGCGCGAGGCCGGTCCGTTGCTCTGATTTGCCATGGCTTATTTCTTCTCTCGATGAAGGGTGTGCTTCTGAAGGACGGGGTTGTACTTCATGAGCTCGATGCGGTCGGAGGTGTTCTTCCGGCTTTTCGTCGTGTGGTAGCGCGACGTGCCCGGTTCCTCCGTGCACTCGAGTGTAATCTGAACGCGGTCACCTGTGGCCATCGTACTGGTGGTTATTACTGGTCTTGGAGGACACCTTCAGCGTAACGTGGCGGTCCTGAGAGGGAATGTAAAACCGCTTCTCGTGCAGGTTCCGCTTGAAGCGGCGATTGGTCTTCTGGTTAGAGTCCGACACGCTGTTTCCCGTGACGGGCCCTTCGCCCGTGAGGTCGTCTTTGCGAGACATGGTGTTTTTTGGAATCAGTTCGCTCCCAACGTGATCACTTTCCATCGGCATGTGAGACGTGCACGCCAGATCGGCGGGATTGAAGAACAAGATCCGGGACTTTGTTCGTGAAGACGGCGCAAGTTCACCGCCTTCCCCGGGAAATTCTTCAATTTCTCCTCGGCCCATTGATCAATGGCCGTCCCCCGATGGGGTTCCCCCCGGCAGGTGCGGCGTGATCCCCGGCGTCAGGAATTCGAACAGCGTATCGCCCCGCAGACCGAGGCGAAGCGTTTCGAGCGGGACGACCTCCTCGGGATGAATGTTGCCGAGGTTGACGTTGGCCCCCTGGTGCTTGATTAGCCACGCCTGCTGCGTCTTATTGGGGGCTTCGAAGATGATGTCTTGCGGATCCAACCGGGCCAGGATCTCGTCGACGAGCCCGGTACGAACCTCTCCGTTGGGACGGAAGAGGCCGGCCGTTCCCGCTTCCCGCGACTCGGCGGTAACCTTCCAACTCCCTGCCTCCAGCTCCGCCTGCATAAACTCAACCCACCGGTACGGCGCCATCACGTCGCTCGAATCCTTCGAGCCCACTTCGCTCAAGACAGTGAAGTCCTTTGCAAAGAGTTCGATGAACGCCAGCTTGTCCTCATGCTCCATCGAGACCGCGCCGGCGGAAATCTCGACGTGGTGTACGCCCAGGTCGTCAAGCAGGCGGCGATACTCATCCACCTGGTCGCGCAGAAAGTAGGCCTCGAAGAGCGTGCCGCCGAAGAAGAAGGGAATGCCCGCGTCCCGGTAAACCGCCAGTTTTTCCTCCAGGTTGGCCGTGACGGCGGCCGTCCCCCAACCGAGCTTGGCGACGTCGATGATGTGGGCCGCCACGTCGAGCACGTCTTCGACCTCTCGGGAGGACAGGCCCTTGTCCAGCATGTGGGTCAGTCCCTGTTCACGGGGCTTCTGGGGTCGGTCCGGGAGACCGAGAAGGTCAAATGCGTCGTTGAGCATGAGAACGGGCAGGACGACTGACGAGGACGACAGGCACCGGAAGGGACCGTACGGAAGTCGGGTGGGGACCGGTCCGGCTTCGCACGGCGGACGAACTCATGCGTCCAGGTGTACGGCTCGGGCGGGCTCGATGGCGGCGGCCCGGGCCGCCGGGTACAGCGACGCGAGCACGCAGAGCCCAAAGGCCGCAGTGGCGATGAGGACGACATCGAGGGGCTGAACCGCAACGGGGTACGCGTCGATGAGAAACGACTCGGCCTGGGCCATGGGCACCACCTCGTAATACTTCTGGAGGAAGGCGAGACCGAGGCCCAGAACCAGCCCAAGCCCGGTCCCCACCGCTCCAATGAGCGCTCCCTCGAACAGGAAGATGCGACGCACGTCCGTCTGAGAGACACCCATCGCCTGGAGCGCCCCGATGTCGCCCCGCTTTTCGATGACGACCATCGTGAGGGAGCCGACGATGTTGAATGCCGCTACGATGACGATGAGGCCAAGAATCGCCGAGGCGCCCCACTTCTCCAGCCGCATCACGTCATAGAGCGACTTTTGGAGGTCGTACCACGTCCGCACGGTGTAGCGATCCGCGTCGAACTTCTGCTGGAGGGCCGCCTTCACGGCTCCGGCCCGCTCTAGATTGTCGAGGCGAAGGTCGATCCCCGTCACGCGACCGTCGGTGCGAAACAACCGCTGGGCCTCGGCCAAGGACACGAAGACGCGTTTCTCCTCCGAGGCCCCCCGCACTTGAAAGAGGCCCCGCACCTCGAATCGCCGGACGGGAGGGCGTCCGAACACGTTCGTAAGCGTTTGCTCGATGGCGGGGGCCGAAAGAAGTCCAACCATGTCTGCCGACTGCGCTCCCCGTCCCGGAATGGTCCCCATCCGGCGTCCCAACGTCCGGTTCAGGACGATGCCGGGGGTCCCGTTCGCGTTCGGCCCCAGATCGAACTTCCCCATGGCCATCGTGGGCGCAGCGCTCTCCATCATCGAAGGGTCGACGCCCCGAACGCGAATCACCTGATTCGACCCACTCGCGTCGCGGCTTAGGAGGAGGGCCTTGCCTTCCACGTAAGGGGCCGCCGTCGTGACGTGTCTCGTCTCTCGGGCAACCCGGAGGAGCGAGTCGGCATTGGCCACGCCCTGCGCCTGCGCGCTCACGACCCGGACGTGCGGGTCGAGCGAGACGAGGAGGTCCCGCACCACGTCGTAGAACCCGTTCATCACCGAGAGAACGACGATGAGGGCAGCGACGCCGAGGGTTACGCCCGTCATCGAAATGCCGGTAATGATTGAAATGAGGGAGACCTCCCGG
Source organism: Bacteroidetes bacterium QH_1_64_81 (assembly GCA_003022655.1). Next base: position 4,324 of record PXSX01000239.1, read on the forward strand.
CGGCTCGCCAGATAACGCCGGGCAATCTGAAACCGGTAGTCCACGGCGGGCGTCGTCTATCGAGCGTCAGGCATTGGGTCGAAGGAGGCGGGTTCTCTCGACGTGAAAACTGTTACTCCACACTCTCAAGCATCGGTTCCGGGGTCGAAAAGGCGCCCTCCGGAGCCGTGCTGGGTAGTGCAAGCGCGTTCGTGAGAAGCGCCTGGTCGGCACCCACGGCTTCCTTGCGCGCGGAAAGGTGGACGGTTCCGGCAGGGGCCTGCAGTTCCTCGTACTGAGTCCAATCGTAGAACTGAGGCGGGTCGCCCTCGGACATGCCCTGCAGGTGGTAGGCCCACCGGTCGAGCCGCCCCGTCTCCGTCGACACGTACAGCCAGTAGCGGTCGCCCGGGGTTCGACCTACGTCGTCGAACGTCAGCCGGAGGACATCGTGCTCGGCGGTCGACGAGTCGGGCAGGTACGTACGGTCTACGCCCGGATCGAATACTTTCAGTGGGGAAAGCAGCCAATACGTGTCGTTGACGAACCGGGCGTAGGCTTGCTCGCGGGCCGTTTCCCCGGCCGACCCAGTCAACTCTGTCCCGTTAAGGTACACCGTCTCGGCCATCTGACCGTTCTGCGCCGTCCGGGCATCGACGAGGGCGACGTACGATGAATCGGGGCCGGTGGACCACTCGATGCGGTACTCGCCCGTGGTTCGGTCCCAGAGGTGACGCGCAATGGTTTCCCTTCCGTCCGGCGTCTCGATGCCGAAGTCGACGAGCACCCCGCCTCCGACGAGGAGAATGGCAGTCAGTATGGAGCGAAAATAGGGCATGGCAAGGTGTCATCGATGGAATAGGCTGCGCTCGCTCAACATACGGAGTGCGGCGCAGAGGTGCAGATCTCAGCGATCGGTCGGGATTCCCCGATTTAGCGGGTCCGGTGCGTAACCTCCGCACCTGCATACTCCCAAACGCCCGGACGCACAAACGCTCACACGTTGAACCGGAACTCCATGACGTCGCCGTCCTCCACCACGTAGTCCTTCCCTTCCGTCCGGATGAGTCCCGCCTCCCGCGCCGCGGCCTCGGAGCCTGCCTCGTCAAAGTCCGAAAAATGAATCGTCTCGGCCTTGATGAAGCCCTCCTCGAAGTCGCTGTGGACCTTTCCGGCGGCCTGGGGCGCGAGGGTGCCCTCTTCGATGGTCCAGGCATAGGCTCCCTTCTCGTCCGCCGTAAAGAAGGTAATGAGG
>PXSX01000240.1 GCA_003022655.1 Bacteroidetes bacterium QH_1_64_81
GGGCAGGTGGTGGGCACGATCGTAGAGCAGCGCGAGGACGTGGGCGAGCCGGCGGTGGACGTGACGGTGGCCTTGGGGCTCCTCAAGAAGCGATCTCGCTTCGAGACGTTCGTGGAGAAGGCCGTCGAACTGGGCGTACGCCGCATTGTGCCACTGCACACCCAACGGGCCGAGCCGGAGTCGGTCCGTGAGGAGCGGCTCCGCAACGTCATGGTGGCCGCGATGAAGCAGTGTCGTCGCAGCCGGCTGCCGGATCTGGCGGCCCCGCAGTCGCCGGAGGCTCTGCTCGCGGCATCGGAGGCGGCGATCGGGCTCGTGTGCCACGCCGGAGACGACGCCGTTCCGATCCGGCGAGCGGTGGACGAGGCGGGACCGGCCTCTTCGGCGCTCGTGCTCGTGGGGCCGGAAGGAGGGTTCGCGCCCTCGGAGGTGGACGCGGCCGTGGCGGCGGGGTGCACGCCCGTCTCGCTCGGGCCGCGGCGGTTGCGCGCGGAAACGGCGGGCCTCGCGGCGCTGCAGGCCGTCGTGGGGAGCACCGGGGGGCGGAGCGGAGGCGAATCCTGAGGGGCGCGGGCAAAATGAGTGAAGAACAGGACCACGGGGAGCACGGCCTTCGGTGGCTCGTAGTCTGCACGAACCTTAACACGTTTGGCGCGGTGCGCAAAAGAATCATGCATCCTTCCCCCATACATTACGCCCAATCAATTCCCGCCCGCAGCGCCCAAGCGTGACGACACATCCGGACTCTACACGCCGCACGTCCAATGGCTGATTTGACCGAAACCCCACTTTCTTCCGAGCAACTCGTCGACGGCGTGTTGCTGAAGGCCTTTCGCGACGAGGTGCGCCTGCCCGACGGAAAAGAATCGGTGCGCGAGTGGATCGACCACCCGGGGGCCTCCGCCATCGTGCCGGTGCTGGAGGACGGACGTACGCTCCTCGTCCGGCAGTTTCGGTACCCGCCCCGGCGCACGTTTCTAGAGGTGCCGGCCGGGAAGCTCGACAAGCCCGACGAGAATCCCGAGGAGGTGGCGGCTCGGGAGCTGAAGGAGGAGACCGGATGGCAGGCCGACCGGTTCGAACACGTGGGGGCCGCCTACCCCTGCATCGGCTACAGCAGCGAACGCATCCACGTGTTCACCGCACACGACCTCGACCAAGGCCCACAGACCCTCGCGGAGGGCGAGTTCGTAGAGGTCGTCGAGATGGGCTTCGACGAGGCCCTTGACCGGGCTCGCCGCGGAGACCTGAAAGACATGAAAACAATTACTGCACTGGTCTACGCCGCGAGGCACGTGAACGAACCCTCTTCCTCCTCGTAGAGCACAGAGTCACATAGAAACTCTCGGAAGTCGCGTTCGTGAGTGTGGGCGCTTGGGAGCCCGGTGGCTGTCGGGACGAGAGAAAAATGCCTGCACTCCCAAACGCCCATGCACAAGCCCTGACCCCCGCAGGCACACATTAGCGACTCTTTTCGGAAAAAGCGGACGTAGACATGTTTTCTTTCATGGTCGCCATCATCGCATTGATCGCGGCGGTCCTCATTCTGGTCATTCTGATGCAGAGTGGCCAGGGACAGGGCCTGTCTGGCATTGCCTCCGGCGGAGCGACCCGGCAGGTGCTCGGCACGCGGCAGGCGCCCGACATGCTCGAAAAGGCGACCTGGACCCTCGCTGCCGTCTTTATCTCGCTCTGCGTGATCACCAACTTCTTTATTGATCGCGGGGAGGAGGAGAGTGTGATCCAGCAGCGGGCCGGGGACAATCCGACCCAGCAGGGACAAACTCCTGGTCCCGGACAAGGGGGCGACGCTGCGCCGCTCCCCGGACAAGGTGGGGGCCAAGGTGGAGGCGGGGGGCAGGGCGGTGTTCCCTCGCAGCCGCAGGGCGGTGGGGGCGGAAACTAGACACCCTTTGCCGAGCGCACTCTCCATTTTGGCTGCTCTGAATGGCGAGGGGCCTCCGGGCGCCTCGCCGTTTCTACGTCGCCCCCCAAATTGCGCGGTCCGAGCACCCTGAGAGTGCAGGGAATCTGAATACAAAAAGCGGCAGTCCCGACGGCTGTCGGGAACTGCCGCTCGTGCTCGGACGAAACGTGTGGATCTGTAAGCCGAATTCGGTCTGCCCGCATCCGGGGCCGTGCCCGACAGGCGGGGAGACCATCATCTATCTGGGACGCCCGTCACCGGGCGCCTCTAGCGGCCTACCTGCACCGACGGTTCGGCGGGCAACCTTATGCACCGACGGTGTCGGTGCCCGGTGCTGCTTGGCCTTTCACCTCGTGGGGTTTGCCGGGCCGCCCCTGTCGCCAGGGACGCCGGTGCGCTCTTACCGCACCCTTGCACCCGTGACCCCGACGGCCCCAACAGTCGTCGGGGCAGGATGGTCGGGGCAGGACTGCTCTCTGTTGCACGTGCCGTCGTGCCGAAGGTCCCGACAGTCGTCGGAACAGACTATTCGGCACGCCTTCCCGTTAGGAAGCGCGGTGCCCTGCGGTGTTCGGACTTTCCTCACCGCCGCACCTGCGCGGATCGGAACGGGTCTCGATCAGGCAGGAACGACGGAGCGATGGCCCGATCCGCACGCCACTTACCTTGTACCGTGTAGGAGGGAAGAGGTTCGAATTTGACTCCGGCACCGGGGCTCATGCAAAAAAGCGCAGCGGCCTCGACAGGCGGCTGCGCTTCTACAGATCAAGGGTCTCTTTCATCTCGTCGACCGTCTCGTTGTAGAGATCCTGATCGACGATGATGCGACCGGTGTGCTCGCAGGCGACGATGGTCTTCCGTTTTCGGATTTCGACCTGTCGCTGCGGTGGGACGGCGAATCCAGCGGCGGCGCCTCGCTTGAGCGGCACGACCGCGCGACCGTCGCGGAGGCGGTCTCGGAGCTTCGAGTAGGCCTTGAGGTATCGGCTCCCAACCTTCTCGGCGGCCTCCCCGCGGAGCTCTTCAAGGGATTTTTCCTCGTCTTCCGTATCTTCGACGACCTCTTCAAGCTCGTCGCGCTTCTCGTCGAGCACGTCTTCGAGTTCCTCGAGGCGCTCTTCCGTTTCCTCAATGGCCGCCTCGTTCGACTCGATGGTGTCCTCGGCCTCCTCGATGGTCTCCTTCGCCTCGGCGATGCGCTCTTCCTGTCCTTCGATTTCCTTCGTGAGCGCATCGAACTCCCGATTGTTGCGGACTTCGAGCTGTTGCTCCTCGTACTTATCGATGAGGCCTTCCGCCTCTTTGATGTCGAGCTCGGCCTGCCGCTTGGCCACCTTTTGCTCCTGCATCTCCTCCTCGTAGTTTTCAAGACGCGTCTCAAGGCCGGCCTTTTCGTCCTCGAGATCGCGAATTTCGTCCGGAAGGTCGCCCCGGAGCTTCTGGATTTGNNNTCAGGCGGAGGTTCGTACCTCTGTTTCGGACTTCTTCCATTTCGTGCAAAAACATCGGGGGTGTTGCGGGGGCTGCCGGCTTAGAGCCCATTTGAAAATGATTTCCTGAGGCCTCAGAACGCGGAGTTTAGCCCGAAAAGAGGTCAGAACGCCGAAATTTCGGCACTAATGTCCGTAGCTTGAGGCTCCTATTCTGGAAAATTCTACTCAGTCAGGGATTTTCAAATAGCCTCTTACTGAGGCAAGCGCCCCGTTAGGATGGGTAGTCGTTACCGGAGGCGTATTGCGCTTTACGCATGGAACTGACGATGGCGTCTGGAGGGAAGCGATTACGCAGTACGCACCACGCAATACGGCCTCTCTCGTGACGGCACTCAAGTCCAACGGGGACAGTGCCGCTTAGGAATCAGCGCGCCCTTTGTCCCCAGACGGCACAAATGTGCGCATGGGGCTGGTCGTGGCATCGGTGCGGTGCCAGGCGACGTCCGAAAAGCGGTCGGCCAGCCAGTCGCGGAGCAGGGCTTCGGTGAGGGCTTCCGTTTCGTAGTGGCCGGGGTCGATGAGGGCCATCTGGGGGGTGCCCTCGGCGTCGAGCACGTTGAAGAACTCGTGGTACTTCACATCTGCGGTCA
>PXSX01000241.1 GCA_003022655.1 Bacteroidetes bacterium QH_1_64_81
CTACCGCCGGGCATGGCGACGACCGGGTCGGCTCCGCGGCATGCTAAACTGGTACCGGGCCGCGGCTCGTCGGGCCCTGTGGACGGCGCCACCGTCGGCTTCGATCGACGTGCCGACGCTCGTGGCATGGGGCGCGCAGGACGTGGCCCTCCACCGCCGGATGGCCGCCCCTAGCGCGGCGATGTGTACCGACGGGCACCTCGAGGTGCTCGACGATGCCACGCACTGGGTGCAGCACGACGCGCCCGACCTCGTCAACCGCCACTTGCTCGACCACCTGGCGGCTGAGGGGTAGCGCCGGGGTCCGCGCTTGTCGGTCGAGCCCTCGGCGACCGCGGACCGTGAAGAAGCGACGGTTCCCCAGCCGTCGGCGACGGTCAGGATGCGCGAACCCGCCGGACAACGAGATACCCGAGTACGCCCACGACGGTCACCCCTGAGAGAAAGTCGATTCGTTGCAGCACCGCCAGGGTTCTCCCGTAGGAACCGATTCCGAGCTGTTCGACGAGCCAGACCCCGAGCAGGGGGAGGCCCAGCGCGAGTGCGCTTCCCCCAACGAGGATGCCCAGGAGCTTGAAGAGACGCCGAGCCCGCTGCTGCAGGGCCTCTTCTTTCTCCCGGTCACTCAGCGAGTCATCCCGCAGCACGTCGAGGCACTCGGTGCTGCATGTCCCACCTCGCAGGCTCGGGCTGGGAGGTGGAGAGACTCGAGCGTGACGGCAAAGCCGACTACGACGAACGTGGCGAGCAACACATTCGTCCACTGGGGGTCAACTGCTGGAGGGGGCGGAGGAGGACGCCGCGCGGCGCTTCGTCGCCGGACGTGAGTGCCGGCCCGCCGCGCGGGTTCAGGCCGCACCCGAGCCCGAGAGGTCTGGGGGCCGGACCGAGAGGAGGATCAGGGGAGAACGGGCATTCAGGACGCTTGATGGCCGCCTGTGCTCCTCGATGAATCTTGGAAAGGAGGCGCCGGAGAGCAGGACCAGGGGCGAATCTCATCTGGCGAGAGGTCGTAGCGCGTGCCCTCCAGCACCGCAGGCACCTTCGATTCGGTGTAGGGCGCTTTCACCCACTCCCAGACCGCACGTCCATCCGGGGCCACCTCCACGACGCGGCCTGCCATGGCCTCTGTGAGCAACATGTTGCCGTTTTCTAGCTGTTGCCACTTCCCCCGGACATCCGTATAGAACGGGGCAGAGTGACGGGTCGGGAAGAGAACCCTCGTCGAGTCCGTGTGCGGCTGTAGGGCGACGATGCGGCCTCCACCAAGCATCTTTCCCCGCTTGACGAAATCATCGCGGTTGTCGAACACGCCAATCCATCCGTCTCCGATGAAGTCCGGATCGTGCTGCTGGATGAACGGGGCTGACGCGTGCCACTTGATGGTCTTGGACTGGGGATCGACGACAAACACCAGATGGATGTCCCGGAGAGAAACAAGCAAGTCCCCGGCCTCAAACAGTGGGTACTCGTCCGCCATCGACGAAGAGAGCGGCTCCACGTCGTTCATGTGCGTGAGGTCCTTCGATCGCAGGTCGCCCGTGCCGGCTTCGGGCTGGTACTCCTGGACAATGTAGCGCTCCAGGTCGTTCGCGTACAGCAGGTCAAGGACGCCAATCTTATCGAGCAGGGTGCCATCCGCGGAGACGTGCAGGATCTGGTCGAGCCACGTTGGCTCGTCAATGCCCGGAAAGCCGTTGGGGTAGCGATCGCTCCGGGCGCGGGGCTCCAGGCTGGTGCCGGAAATCCAGAACGACCCGTCTTCGGCCCGCTCAATAGAGTGGTGGCTCCTCTGCGGCAATCGCCAGAGCACGTTTCCACAGGCGTCCAGGCGCGCTGTGCCGATGTACGCGAGGTTCACGAGCACGTCTCCGTTCGGAAAAAGGTGAGATCCGTGGAGGATGCGCCCGCTCGGAAGTCCTCCTCGCGAAATGGAGGAGCCCGAAAACAGGTCCTTCCGGTCGACACGCCACCTGTGCAGAACGCGTCCCTGATGGTCGATGAGCCGGAGCTCCGGCTTCCATCCGTCCTCGCCTTCCCACGAGGAGACGAGGAGCGTGACTCCGGGCTGAACAGAGTCGGGCCGTGGGACGCGGATGCCTGTGCGGTCGTACACGCGAGGAGCTGGGGCGGCAGGGCCGGGCGACCAGACCTTGCGCAATCGGGTCGCCTGCTGAGACGCTTGCTCAAGGAAATCATTCGGGAACCACCCGTGCCAGCGGGTCGCGAAGCCGTACACAAACGCAATCACCATAAGCGAAAGGGCGAACCCCACCCTTGCGAACGTAGATGACCGCATCGACGATGAACGCTGGGAAAGAAAAAAGAGCACCACCCGGATGGAAGTGCCCTGCTCGTCGGGTGTTCTCCTCGCACGAATCTATGAAGGAGCAGGGCACCCGCGCAACTTCGATCTTCGAGGAACGCCCCCGCGACAGTCCTCTACGCGTCGTCCGCCAGGGCTCGGATCAGGGGCTCGTCTAGCCGGTGCCCGCCGTCGAAGGTGCGGAATGTGGCCGGAATGTCGTAGGCCTGGAGCCGACGGCGCATGGCTGTGCGGTCCTCCGTCGTCACGTACGGATCGTTCGTGCCCCACACGAAGGTCAAGGACATGGTCTGGAGCGAGGCGGCGTGGGCCGCCAGGTCGAGATCGTGGGCAAGGGAGCCGCCCCAGGGGACGAGGCGATCGACGGCCGTGCTGCCCAGCAGGGTCCATCGGCTTGCGGTGGCGGCACCCTGTGAGAAGCCGAGGACGTGGAGGGACGGCGGACGGTCCCCGGCGAGATCTTGGACGACGGTATCGAGGGCAGTGACGTAGTCGCGGATCTCGCCGATGCGAGCCCGTCCACATCCTGCTGCTCGCGGCGCTCGGGTTTGTCGGCGCCGCCGGACTCCACCGGCTCTACCTAAAGGAGTTTGCCCTCGGCCTCGTCTATCTCTTCACCGCAGGCCTTTGCCTCATCGGGACGATCTACGACGTCATCAAGTACAAGGACCTTGCGCTCCGCTGCAACCGGGACGTGGCGCTGGAGGTGACCGAGACGGTGCGGCAGGTGTACGACAATAAGTCTGAGTCGGGGGACGCGTGGGGTCTCACGTCTGTGGGCTGGAATGTTCGGGGATGCCCTCTCAAAGAGGACGGCCGACGGCGGACCGCCGACCGCGGTCGTCGCGCAGCCACTTCCACGAACGACTCACAGTGTCGAAGTGCGCCCCGAGGTCCCGCCGTTCAACCGTCCAGCCTTCAACGCACTAGTCGCGGATCTGTAGGCGCTGACCCGGACGGATGCGGGTGCCGTCGAGGTCGTTCCAAACCTGGAGTTGCCGGATGGTGACCCCGAACCGCTGGGCAATTTCCCCGAGGGTG
>PXSX01000242.1:0-6084 GCA_003022655.1 Bacteroidetes bacterium QH_1_64_81
GCATCCTGCAGCCGGAGGATGTGACCGATCCGGCCTTCGCCGAGGCCATGTCCGACCTTGCGCCCGACGTGATCACTGTGGTGGCTTATAAGATCCTACCCCCGTCTGTCTTCACGACCGCCACGGACGGAGCCTTCAACCTGCACGGGTCGCTACTCCCCAAGTACCGGGGGGCGGCCCCCATCAACCACGCCATCATGGCCGGCGAGACTGAGACCGGCGTCACCACGTTCTTCCTGGAGCCGTCCGTGGACACCGGCGACATCATCCTCCAGAAGCGGATGTCGATTGGCCCGAACGAAACGGCCGGCGAGGTGCACGATCGGATGAAGGAGCTAGGGGGCGAGGCCGTGGTAGAGACAGTGCGGCAGATTGACGAGGGGACCGTGGAGACGCGGCCCCAGGACGACGAAAAGGCCACACCGGCGCCCAAGATCCACGACGAAGACTGCGAGACGCCGTGGGACCAGCCCGCCAAGGATGTGCACAATCACGTACGCGGCCTCTCGCCCTATCCCGGCGCGTGGACGCTGCACGACGGCACCCGCCTGAAGCTGTACCGCACGCGGCGGGCCGAGGGAACGGGAACCCCCGGCGAGGTCATCGAGGCCGACGGTCGACTCGTGGTGGCCTGTGGAACCGGGGCAGTGGAAGTGCTCACTCTTCAGCAGCCGGGCCGAAACCGTCTCGACGCTGACGACTTCCTAAACGGTTATGCGCTCCCGAAAGGATATCGCCTTGGCGAATGATCCCGATTGGTTACGAGGGTATCTGAGCGTGTGGCACAGGGGGCGGGGGAATGGGCGAGAGGGGGAATGAGCGCAGAGTCCCTACAGCCGTCGTGGATGCGATCCTGATCTTTCCCGACGGTGGTCAGAACATATCCTGGCAGTGGTCAGGACATACCCTCCACGCACCCGCTCCCCCTTTCTTCCTCTCCCCCACACGCAACCACGCCCACACGCAGATGCCCGAACCCGACCTCTCCGAGCTCGAAGACCGCATATCCACCGAGAGCGCCTTCGTCGACGATTTGTTGGAGGAAATCGGCCGAGTCGTCGTGGGGCAGCGGTACATGGTGGAGCGCCTCCTCATCGGCCTGCTCGCCGACGGGCACGTGCTGCTGGAGGGGGTGCCCGGTCTCGCCAAAACCCTGACCGTGCGTACCCTCTCCGACGCCATCGGGACGGACTTCCAGCGCATCCAGTTTACGCCCGATCTCTTGCCCGCCGACCTCCTTGGCACGCTGGTCTACAACCAGAAAGAAGGCACGTTTTCGATCAAGAAGGGGCCGATTTTTGCCAATATCATCCTGGCCGACGAGATCAACCGCTCGCCGGCCAAGGTGCAGAGCGCGCTTCTGGAGAGCATGCAGGAGCGGCAGGTGACCATCGGCGAAGAAACGTTTCCGCTCGACGACCTCTTCCTCGTGCTCGCCACCCAGAACCCGATCGAGCAGGAGGGCACCTACCCGCTGCCCGAGGCGCAGGTGGACCGGTTCATGCTCAAGATCGACGTGACCTATCCCACGGGGGACGAAGAGATGGAAATCATGCGCCGGATGGCTCGGACCGATGAAACCCCCTCGGTGCAGGCCGTGGCGACCCCGGAGCAGATCCTGCAGGCCCGCGACGTGATTAATAATCTCTATGTCGACGAGCGGGTCGAGCAGTACATCGTCAACCTCGTGCTGGCCTCCCGCGATCCGGCCGAGTATGGCCTCGAGGACCTTGAGCCCCTCCTGGAGTACGGGGCGTCGCCCCGGGCCAGCATCAACCTGAACCTGGCCGCTCGGGCCCACGCATTCCTCCGGCATCGGGCATACGTCACTCCCGAGGACGTGCGCGCGGTGGCGATGGACGTAATGCAGCACCGCCTGGTGATCACGTACGAGGCGGAGGCCGAGCAGGTCACCGCGTCGGACCTCGTGGAGCGGGTTCTCGACAGCGTAATGGTCCCCTGACGGTCGTCCTCCCCCCCGGCCATCCCTTCCCGACACTTCTCAGACTGGGCTTTGCTTTCCCGCCATGGAACGTCCTAAGACCTTTCAGAAAGAGTCGATCACGGTGGAGTTCATGGTCCGCCAGTTGCGCGAGACCGTGGGCGTGGAGGTAGTCCCGGTCAACGACGAGGTGGACCAGCGCCGAGCGGCGGGACGCATTCGAGCACCTCACGCAGTTCTCAGTGCCCTGCGTCGTCATCACGAACGACAACGACCTCAATCGCTCGCTCGTGGACATGGCGACGGCAGAAGATATTCCCGTGTACCGCACCCCTCTACCCACGGTGCAGTTCATGTCCTCGCTCCGAAACTTTTTGGTCGACCAGTTTGCCCGGCAGCGGGCGGTGCACGGATCGCTGATGGATGTGTACGGCGTCGGCCTGCTCCTGATCGGCAAGCCGGGCATCGGCAAAAGCGAGGTGGCGCTGGACCTGGTGGAGCGCGGGCACCGGCTCGTGGCGGACGACGTGGTGATTGCGACCCAGCGGGACGAGTCGATCCTCATGGGAGCGGGCACCGATCTCGTGCAGCACTTCATGGAGGTGCGGGGCCTTGGGCTGGTGGACATCCGCTCCATGTTTGGCATCCGGGCGATTCGGTTTCAGAAACGGATCGAGATCGTCGTCAATATGGAGCTTTGGAACGAAGACGAGGAGTACACCCGCATTAACATGGTAAAAGATACCCATGAGATTTTAGGAATTGACCTTCCCATGGTCCGGGTGCCCATCACGCCCGGAAAGAACATCACGGTGATCTGCGAGGTGATTGCCATGAATTACCTGCTCCGCCACTACGGCCACGACCCGGCTGAAGTATTTACAGAACGGCTCCGGAATCGAATTCAACAAGAAGGGCCCCCGGCGCCACGTCGAGGGATTGAATACTTCGAGCAGGACTATGAATAGTCCAGCGGGCTGGTCGCGGCGCGTACGACGGGCGTATCTCAATACAATTTCGATCATTCCTGCGCCGGTTCGCTGGGCAAATCGGGTTGACAGGCATAGACCTTGCCGTTATATTTGGCGGTGGCATTGACGAAAATAGCCAAAGGTTCCCCCTGTTTTTGTCATTAAGGATTATACATTTCTGCTGACACGCTCCCGAGTCGGACGTTAGCCAGCAGTGAGAGCGCGAAGCGCAGAATCGTATCGTTTTTTCGATGATCGACGGGAACGGATGTCGCTCCGCCCCGTGATCCACAAACCTCCACCGAATGCGAACGAGGCGCTGGCATGAACCAAGAGCAAAAGTACGTTTACGATCCAGAAAGCTGCTCTTTCAAAGAAGTGGGGTCGACTTGGAGAGGCTGGATTGCTTATGTCGGCCAGATCGTGGGCCTCGCCGTGATCCTGACCGGGTTCCTCGTTTGGGGACTGGATCAGCAGTGGATTGCCTCCCCAAACGAACAGACGCTCACGGTTGAGAATGCTGCTGACTCTTCCAGATGGATCCGATCTCTGAGGATGTGCGGCAGGTCGGCGTCGGGGGGACCGATCCGTACAAGCAGTTTGACGAGATGGACGAGGACACCGAAGCGCTGCTGAAGCGAACGGCGCAGAAGCTCGACAAGCTTGAGCGTCGAATGAGCCTGCAGAAGTCCAGCTACCGCGAGCTGTACAGCGTAGCGAAGCAGCGTCGGGAGCGGCTTCGGCAACTCCCGGCCATTCGCCCGGCGAACGGGCGCATCGTCTCAAACTTTGGGATGCGTCGACATCCCATTCTGAAGGTGCGCAAGATGCACGAGGGCGTTGATTTCTTGCTTCGGCGGGGCACCCCCGTCATGGCGACGGCGGAGGGAACGGTGAAACGGGCGGAGCAGAGCCGAAGCTACGGGAAGGTGATCGACATTCGGCACCCGGAGTCCGGGTACATGACTCGGTACGCGCATCTGTCCGAGATCCCGAACGACGTCTACCGCGGGGCCAGCGTCCAGCGCGGAGACACCATCGGATACAGTGGAAACACTGGGCTGTCCGGTGGACCGCATCTCCACTACGAGGTCCACGAGCTAAACGGCGAGGTTCTCGATCCCATGCACTTCTTGATGCCGGACATGAGCCCGGAAAGCTACCGCAAGCTTGAGCGACGCACCCAACAGTATCGAGCAAATCTGGAGGAGGATGCCGCCCTCCCGCAGACCGCCTCCTCGCAGGCCGCTCGGTGAAGCAGGAGACTCGGAAAGGTCTAGGGGGGACCGATGGGATGCCTGTCGCTTCACGCCGCGTATTCCGGGGACGATCGTCCTGTTCGTCTATAGAGCACCGTCCGGGTAAGTCGTGCCGTCTGGCGGTCGGGGATTGGCCCGACGAGATCGCGCTCTGGAATTGAACCCCTCCGGCACTGTCTGCATTCCGAGGCATTGGTCTCCAGTCCACATCGTGTGGGACTCTCCTCTCGGATCTTTTCGACGCTATCGAACCGATGCAGACGCTCTCCGCGACGACTGCTCGATCGTGGCTCCGGGAAACGGTGGCGGGCGCGATGCTCGTGCTGATGATGGCGGTGCTCGCATCGACGATTCGTTCCGCGGAGGCGCACGAGACGATCGAGAGGGGCCGCCCGGCGGCCGACACCACCGCCCCAGTCGTTCGAAGCGTCGACATCCGGGGAAACCGTCACTTTTCGGACGAGACGCTGATGGAAAACATTCAGACCCGCCCGAACCGGCGAATCCTTGGCATTCCCGGCCTCACGTGGTGGCGCTGGGTGCATCAGTTAGGCAGTGCCGATTGGATGTGGGACCGCCTGGGCTCGGCGCTGAGGTCGGGGGGCGAGCCGCCCGCCTACCTCGATTCAACCACCGTGGGGGCCGACGCCGGGCGCATGCAGCTGTTCTACCAGCAGCGAGGATTTCGGGACGCCTCGGTGTCGTATGAGGTTCAGTCCCGGCCGGGCGACAATCAGGTCCGGGTGGTCTTCGATGTGACGCCGGGGCCTGCCACCTACCTTCGACGGGTGCGGTACGCGGGACTCGACTCGCTGCAGACTGAGCAGAAACGTCGTCTCGTCGAAGAAACCGTGTTCGAGACCTCCTCGGTGTCGCTCAGCGACACGCTACGCGTGTCGGTCCGAGGTCAGCGCTACCGCGAGCCCGCCCTGCTCGAAGAGCGGCGCCGACTTCTTTCGTTCCTGCAGAACGAAGGGTACGCCGCCGTGAGTCGCGACTCTATCCGGGCGGTGGTGTATCAGGTTGCGCCCGACTCGTTCGACGTTACCCTCCGCGTCCGCACAGGACCCCGGTACCGCTTCGGGGACGTGCGCTTCGAGGCGACGGGCCCTGCAACAGAACCGCCTCGGTACGATACGCTCAGCGTGGCTGTCGACACGACTGGCGGCGGTCACCCGCAGGTCACGTCCCGCATCGCGGACAATGGGCACCTCGACCCAAGCATCCTGCGTCGCAGCCTCCAGTTTACGCCGGGGTCGTACTATGATCAATCGGCGGTGCAGGCCACGAAGCGCCGGCTTGAAGACACGGGCGTCTTTTCGTTCACCGATCTGTCTCCGCAGTACGATGAGGCCACGCGGGTCGACACGACCGGCGCCGCTTACCTGCCGCTCCGCATCGAGGGACGAACCCGGCAGCGGCACCGCGTGCAGGCGGAGACCTTCGCGCTTCAGCGTGAGTCGGTGGGGGGCACCGATGCGAACCCGCGCCTGAATGAGTTTGGCGTCGGCCTGAGTGGGGTGTACGAGAATGCAAATGCGTTCGGGGGGGGGGAGACCTTCCGTTTTCGGACCTCGGCCTCCGTGGCCACGGGGCTCGACTCTATGCTCGTCAGTTCGAACCAGTTCGAAGCCAGCACGTCGCTTGTTCTCCCCTATCTCGTTCGTCCGTTCCGGTCCCTCGACCGGACGTTCGACCTGACGAATGCGCGGACCCGCATCTCGTTGACGGGCCTGACGGCCCTACGCAGCGATCTTAGGCTCCGGATCCGCAGTCGCGTGAACGCACGCCTACGCTTAGAAATGGACCATACGCCCACCCAATCGTCGCTGGTCGACGTCATGGATCTGAGCGTCAGCAACCCGGATACGCTGGATCAATTCAGCAGGAAGTTTCTGGACCGCGTCTTCGG
>PXSX01000242.1:6226-10213 GCA_003022655.1 Bacteroidetes bacterium QH_1_64_81
GGATCGGTGGACCTGCGGCGCTACGTGCCGCTGGGGCCGGGCACCACGCTCGGAATCAAGCTGTTCGGAGGAATGGCCCACCCGACGGCCCGGCCGACTGTCGTCCCGTTTGACCGCCGCTTCTTCAGCGGGGGGGCAAACAGCGTCCGGGGGTGGCGGCTCCGAGAGCTGGGGCCGGGAGAGGGCCTCCCCTTCGACACCACGGCCTCCGTGCAGGGCGGACCATCAAACATTCTGGGCGGGGACATTAAGCTCGAATCCAGCATCGAGGTGCGGACGATCCTCATCCAGAGTTTTCTGGCGGCCCGATGGGTCGGGGCGACCTTTCTCGACGCGGGCAACGTATGGTTTGGACCGCGCAATGAGGGGTTTGGGCAAGACGAATCGGGCCGAGACTCGGGGGGACAGAACTCGAGGGCGGTCCAACAGGAGGATGCTCGAGATGGCCATTTTCGCGGACTCGAGTCCCTGCTCGATGTGGGCGTAGGGACCGGCGCTGGGATTCGGCTCGAATGGGAATACCTCGTCGTCCGGCTCGATCTTGCCTATCGCCTGCACGATCCATCGCCCCGGAACGACGATGTCTTTGCCGATGATTTCAGCGGGCCGCTCCTCCATTTCGGCATCGGACAGGCCTTCTAGGAGGAGGGAGCCTTCGGGGGCGGTCGCTCCCGAACGCGCCCGATGGGGGACTGAGCGCCGCTCGGCCGTTCTCTTCACGCTTCTTCTCGGCTTTCGTTTGCAGTCATGTCTGTCTTCCGTCCGCTTCTCCGTGCCGGCAGCCGGCTCTACCGGCCCTGAGCCACCTGTCGTCCAGCACCCTGTACGCCATGGCGGGGGTCACCCACCGGCGCACCTATCGGCGGGGCGAGTCGCTGTACCACGAAGGCGACCCGGGCCTGGGGCTGTACGTCGTCGAGTCGGGGCGCGTGCGGCTTCTCACCGATCGGGGGCCGGACCGCTCCTCTGAGCTTCGGGTGCTCGACGCAGACGAGATAATCGGGAGCCTATCGCTGCTTGGAGACGTTCGCCGGCTTGAGACGGCCGAGGCCGTCACGGACGCGCAGGTGCTGGGCTTCTTCCGGCCCGACCTGAAGAACGTCGTGCGACGCGACCCGAAGGCCGGGGCCGAAATCGTCACGGCGCTGGCGCGGGACCTGGCCGCCCAGCACGTGGAGCTCGTGCGTCGCTACGCGGAGCAGGACGACGCGTTTACGGCGCTTCAGTCCTACGCACAGGCCGCCGAGGTGGAGGAGGCGGACGTGCCGACGGAGCTGTAGGGGGCGTTTCGTCGTGCGTATTGCGTCGTGCGTATTGCGTCGTGCGTCAAACGGACCGCGATGGGCACACAATACGAAATACGCGATACGCCATCCATGGGGCGGCGATCTTGGGATCATTGAGCCCGAGCGGGGAGCAGAGCATTTTCGAACACACCGCTCGGATCAGCCCTATTGCGGTCTCCGTTGATGCGGTGCTACTTTTCGCTCACTGTTCCCTCCCGCGATGGGTCCCCTTTCTCGCTTCAACCACTTCTTTTGGCGATATAAGTACCTGTTCGTCCCGGGGCTTCTCTTCACCATGATCTCGGCCGGGTTCCAGATTACCGTTCCCATGGTGGTGCGGCAGGCCGTGGACAGCATTCCCCGCTTCGTGCGGCTCTACACCCTGTACGAGGGAACGCCTGCTCAGGCGGAGTTTTACGCCTACTTCTTCGTCGCCCTGCTGTTGTTTGCGCTCGTCATCATTGCCCTGTCGGGGACGAGCGGGCTGTTCATGTTCCTGATGCGGCAGACGGTGGTGGTGGCGTCCCGGCACATCGAGTACGACCTGCGGAATGCCCTGTACGACCACCTGCAGCAACTCTCGGCAACGTTCTACCAGGAGTACTCCACGGGCGACGTCATCACGCGGGCCACCGACGACATCGAGAAGGTGCGGCGCTACATTGGGCCGGCCATCATGTACGTCACGCGGTCGCTCGTAATGGTGCTGGTGGCCGCCACCGCCATGTTCATCATCTCCCCCACCCTCACGCTCTATGCGCTCACACCGCTGCCCCTGCTGGCCATCGCGGTCTTCTTCATGGCGCGCATGGTGCACCACCGCAGCGACCGGCTCCAGCAGCAGTACTCCACGCTCACGAGTCGCGTGCAGGAGGCCCTCTCGGGCATCCGGGTGTTGAAGGCCTACACGCGGGAAGAGGCCGAGGCGGAGGCCTTCGACGAGGAAAGCAAGGAGTACCGGGCGCGCAACCTTAATCTCGCCCTCGTGGAGTCGGCCTGGCGGCCGTCCTTTTTGCTGCTCGTGGGGGTCTCCACGGTGATCGTGGTCTGGATGGGGGGGCGGCTCGTGGCGGAGGGGGCCATTACGATCGGGAATATCGCCGAGTACATCATCTACATTAACATGATGACGTGGCCGGTAGCCTCGCTCGGGTTCGTCATTACCATGATCCAGCGAGCCTCGGCGTCGGTCCTGCGGCTGCGGACGATTATGAATCGAACCCCGGGCATCGACGATGGGCCGCAGACGGATCTGTCGATTCAGGCCATCAAGGGGCACATCACCTTCCGCGACGTGTGGTACCGGTACGAGGACGAAGATGAGCCGGCCCTGCGGGGTGTGAGCTTCGACCTCCCGGTCGATCGCACCCTTGCCGTCGTGGGCCGCACCGGCTCGGGCAAGAGCACGCTCGTCCGCATGATCCCGCGCCTTCTGGAGCCGGACGCCGGCACGGTTCAGATTGACGGGCACGACCTCCAGAGCATTCCGTTGGAGACGCTGCGCGAGAACATGGGCTACGTGCCGCAGGACGTGTTTCTCTTTAGCGACACGGTGGCCAACAACATCGCCTTCGGCGACCTCGACGCCGACCAGGACGAGATCCGACGGGCCGCGGCGGAAGCGGATCTCATTGAGAACGTGAGGAACTTCCCGGACGGCTTCGACACGCACGTGGGGGAGCGGGGCATCACGCTGTCGGGCGGGCAGAAGCAGCGCACCTCGATCGCCCGCGCCCTGATCCGGGACCCGCGCGTGCTCATTTTTGACGATGCGCTCTCGGCGGTCGACACGGCCACGGAGCGCAACATCCTGCGCTCGCTGCGGGCGCGGCAGGGGCGCCACACGCTTGTGATCGTGAGTCACCGCCTGAGTGCCGTGCAAGAGGCGGATCTGATTCTGGTGATGGAGCGGGGTCGGGTCGTGCAGCGCGGCACGCACGGCGAGCTGGTCGATGAAGAGGGGCTCTACGCGGATCTCTACGAGAAGCAGTTGCTGGAGGAGGAGATTCAGGCGCTTTAGCGTTGAACGTTGTCACGTTGAACGTTCGAACGTCCCAACGCATCGTTCATGACCACCGACGTCATTCCCCTCGGCACGGCCTCGGCGCTGCCCACGGAGGCCCGGCACCTGTCGGCACTGGCCGTCGAGCGGAAGGGGCGGGTGCTGCTCTTCGACTGCGGGGAGGGGACGCAGTATCGACTGATGGAGGCCGATCTCCCTCAGGTGCGGGTGGACGCCATTTTTGTGACGCACCTGCACGGCGATCACTGCTACGGCCTGCCCGGCCTCCTGTCGACGCTGGCGCTGCAGCAGCGCGACGATCCGGTGACCCTCGTGCTGCCGTCGGGCGGCCGGGCGATGCTCGACGCCACCCCGGGCGACGCGCCGGATGCCCTGCCGTTTCCGCTGCGCATTACGGAGATCGACGAGGGGCTCACGCACGCGGTCGTCTATGAGACGGAGGAGCTGACCGTGGAGGCGCGTCCGCTGGACCACCGCGGGTTTGCGATAGGGTTTCGGCTGGCGGAGCGGATGCGGCCCGGGCGGTTCGATCCGGAGCGGGCCCGGGCGCTGGGCGTGCCGGAGGGCCCCGCGTTCGGGCGCCTGCAGGACGGAACCCCGGTGACGGTGCCCGACGGAACGACGGTACAGCCCGATCAGGTGATGGGCCCGCCGCGGCCCGGCATCACGGCGGCCTAC
>PXSX01000243.1 GCA_003022655.1 Bacteroidetes bacterium QH_1_64_81
AACAAGCACTTTTTCGTCAAAGACAGCAAGTACCCCTACGCCTTCGACGAGGAGGAGCCGTTCTTGTGGGTGCGGGGCTACCATCTGGGCGGGCGATCAATCACTTGGGGCCGCCAGTGCTACCGGTGGAGCGACCTGGATTTTACGGCCAACGCCCGGGAAGGCATCGCTGTGGACTGGCCCATTCGGTACGACGACATTGCCCCTTGGTACGACTACGTGGAGAAATTTGTCGGCATTAGCGGGCGTGAAGAGGGCCTGCCGCACCTGCCGGACGGCCAGTTCCTTCCGCCGATGGAGATGAATGCGGGCGAGAAGGAGATCAAAGCAAGCCTCGAACGTGCGTATGACGACCGCATGATGACGATCGGCCGGGCCGCCGTCCTTACCGAAAGTCTGCCGGACCAAAACCGGCAGGCCTGTCACTATTGCGGCCCCTGCTCACGCGGCTGCACGGCCGGCGCGTACTTCTCGAGCCTGAGCTCCACCCTTCCTGCCGCCCGCGACACGGGCAACATGACGCTCAAATGTGACAGCATCGTCCACAGCGTGAAGTACGACGCAGAGACCGGTCGCGCCTCCGGGGTCCGCGTTGTGGACCGGAAGACCCAGGACACGCGCGAGTATGAGGGCCGCGTCGTTTTCCTCTGTGCCTCCGCGCTCGGGTCCACCAAGATTCTTCTGAATTCCACGTCCTCCCGCTTCCCGAACGGCCTGGCCAATTCCAGCGGCACGCTTGGCCGGGGCATCATGGACCACCACTTCAAGGTGGGCGCGTCGGGCATTATTCCGGGGCTGGAGGACCGGTACTACTACGGGAATCGCCCCAACGGCATCTATATCCCGCGCTTCCGAAACCTGAACGGTCAAGATCCCAACGTCGACTTCCTCCGCGGGTATGGCTACCAGGGCGGGGCGTACCGTGAGGGCTGGACACGGGCGCTCAGCGAAGACGGATTCGGAACGGACCTGAAGAACGCCCTGCGCGACCCCGGGCAGTGGCGCATGAACCTCTACGGGTTCGGCGAGACGCTTCCCGACGAGGACAACTACGTCGAGCTCGACGACGAGACCGACGAGTGGGGCATTCCCCTTCTCCGCACGCACGTGTCGCTGGGCGACAATGAAGAGGCGATGCGCGAGGACATGAAGCAGCAGGCCGCCGAGATGCTGGAGGCGGCCGGCGCCACGGAGGTGGAGCCCTACGAACAGCGCTACTGGCCCGGTGAGGGGATCCACGAGATGGGGGGCGCGCGCATGGGCCGGGACCCGGAGACCTCGGTGCTCAACGCCCACAACCAGGCCCACGACGTGCCAAACCTGTTCGTGACCGACGGCGCCTGCATGACCAGCTCCGGCTGGCAGAACCCCTCGATCACCTACATGGCCCTCACGGCCCGGGCCGTCGACTACGCCGTGGAGGAGATGAAGCGCGATAACCTCTGACCCTCGATCGCAGCGGTCTGGTTCCGAATCTGGTCGTCGAGTTCATGGCGCCGGTCGAAGCGACGATGTGGGGCCATCCTCCCTCTCGCACGCCTTCGGGGCGATCAATCAGACGGGACTTATACCAAATGCGAGATTTCGCTGTGCATTTTTGCTCCTCCCGTGGATGTAGGGACGACCTGCGGGCCGTCCCTACATGGGCCTGAGTGGCTTATATGAACGATTCTCCGAGACCCTCGACGCGATAAATCTGCACATCGATTCACCGCAGATGGTATTACACTGAGGATCGAAGGGGAAGAAGCTGCCGACCCGGGAACTGGAGCGCGCCCAGATGGTGCTCTCTGAGACGGCGCTGGGGGCAGCGCGGCAAAAAACTCGTCGGCAGCGAGCAAAGTGCTACGTTGACATAATCGAACCGGTTGATCGGCGAAGCCGCCCCCGAACCGGGTTCGGAGTCAAGATCGACGGTATCTTCAGCGAAACCAACCCTGGTCTTTGAATTGTGGTAACGTTCGTCCATCCGTCCAGTCCGCTGCGGAGGGATCGGTTCCGATTTTCGTCCGTTGGATCCTCTCGTGAATAAAGCACGGGACCGCCGCCGCTTTGGCGATCGAGGCCCCATGCAGGTTTTTCGTACTACCGCGAGTCTTTGAATTGAGATACACCCCTTTGCTATGGCCAACCCAGGAGGAGGAATGAACATGCAGGACATGTTCGGCAAGATGATGGAGATGCAGGAAAAGATGAACGCCGCCCAGGACGAGCTCGAAGACAAGACCGTGACGGCCGAGGCCGGCGGCGGCATGGTCAAAGTGACCGCCAACGGGGCCCAGAAGATTACGAGCATCGAGATTGATCGGGAGGCCGTCGACCCGGACGACCTGGAGCTGCTCGAAGACCTCGTCATTGCGGGCGTCAACAAGGCCCTCGAGGACGCCTCCGAAATGGCCCAGGAGGAGATGCAGAAGTCCATGGGCGGCATGCTCCCGCAGGGCATGGACCTCAGCCAGCTCGGACTCTAACGAGTTGGGAGTGGGGAATGTGGAGCGTGGAATGAGAAGAGTCGAGTGCAGAGGGACGGACGGAACGTACTGTGCCTCCCTCTGCTCGCCGATCTCAGCATTCCGAGCTCCGCACTCCGAACTCCACAGTCCAAATTTCGCAGCCCGACGATGCAGTTTACCTCGGAGTCCGTCGAAACCCTCGTGGAGCAATTTACGAAGCTGCCCACGATTGGGAAAAAGACGGCACGGCGGCTGGCCAACTACGTCCTGAAGATGCCCCGGGAGGAGGTCGAGACCATTGCCAGCGCGCTGACGGCCGTGAAGGAGGACGTGCAGCGCTGCTCGACCTGCTACGTGGTGGCCGACCGGGATCCATGTCCCATCTGTAGCTCGGAGAAGCGCGACGCGTCCACCATCTGCGTCGTCGAGGAGTCGAGCGACCTGACGGCCATCGAGCAGACGAACGAGTACCGGGGCGTGTACCACGTGCTCGGCGGCGTCATCTCGCCGCTCGACGGCGTAGGGCCCGACGATCTCCGGGTGCACGAACTGGCGACGCGGATCGATCCGACGTTCGAGGATGCGGCGGCCGGGGCCTCGCCGGACCGTGCGGCGTCCTCCGACGATGGAGCTGTCGGCGACGAGGACGAACCGTCCACGAACGGGCAAGTGGACGGTGCGGACGCGTCCGAGACGCAAGTCGATGAGGTCATCCTCGCCGTGAATCCCAACGTCGAGGGCGATACGACGGCGTACTACATTTCTCAGCTCCTCGAACCGTTCGATGTCCGCGTCACGCGCATCGCACGGGGGCTTCCCATCGGCGGTGACCTCGAATACGCCGACGAAGCGACCCTGTCGCGCGCCCTTGAGGGCCGTGGGCATGTAGAGTGACTACTCGGTCACTGCGTTTCCAGCGCAGAACGAGTTCTACACTTACCCGGTAGCTCACCAGAGGCATGACCTCGCGGGGCTCGGCCCCCGCTACAGGGCTCGCTTGAGCGCCGTTCGTGCACGTCGACCACTGTGCCTCGACATCGGATCTATCCACCGCGTTGCAGGAGAGACGATCGCGAGGAGACCCCTTCAGAACACGCTGCCTCCGTCGGGCGACAGAGCCGCGCGGACTTCGGTTTCTGGGCGCTCTCAACCCAAAACCCATTTCCCGCAGCTCGAATTGGAGCGGCCTCCACGCCCTCAGGGGCCCGGCGCCTGTTTCCGCCCGTACCTGCTCTCTGACGACTTCTCTGCACATGACGATTACGGTTCTTGGTGCCGGATCAATCGGAGCCCCCGTCGTGTTCGAAAGTGCTACAGCAACTGCACGATCAGGTGGAGGGGGACCAGTCCCTTCGCTCCTTTCAGGTCGACGTGCGCGACACCAGCGTGCTGTCCCAGATCGTAAAGGGCAGCGATTGCGTCATCAGCTGCGTGCCGTCGGAACTCAACCCGGAACTGGCGGAGCTTTGTCTCGACGTGGGCGTCCACTACTGTGATCTCGGCGGGAACGACAGTCTCGTGGAACAGCAGTTGGCGCTCCACGAGCAGGCCCGCGAGAAGTCGGTCTGGATCGTCCCCAACTGCGGGCTTGCGCCAGGCCTCGCCAACGTCTTGTGCCTGCACGGCATCGACCAGCTCGATCGGGCCGAGGCGGCGCACCTCCGCGTTGGCGACGTGCCGCTGCACCGGGACCCGCCCTTCAACTTCCGCATCTCGTGGTCGGCCGAGCGCATTCTTGCCGACTACACGAACCCTGCCCGGCTGATCGAGGAGGGGCAGGTCGTCAAGGCCGACGCCCTCTCCCGAGAAGAGGAGATCCAATTCGAGGAGCCCTTCGGCACCATGGAAGCCTTCTGTACGCAGGGCGGACTCTCGACCCTGACGGACACGCTGGCTGGGCACGTGGA
>PXSX01000244.1 GCA_003022655.1 Bacteroidetes bacterium QH_1_64_81
GCAGGCGTACGGCGAGCACCGCGAAGACATGGTCATGGAGATGGACCGCGACCAGATTCCCGGCGAGGTGGACCCGGAGGTGGGGCAGCAGCTTCAACTCCGCCTCGAAAATGGCCAGACCGTGCCGGTCCTCATTACGGCCCTCGGCGACGACTCGGTGACCATCGACGCCAACCATCCGCTGGCGGGGCGCAAGCTCATTTTCGACATCGAGGTCGTGGACGTCTCGGAGGGAAGCGGCTCGCCCAATGGCGACGCGGGCGGTGGGGATGGCAACATTGTCACCCCGTAGCAGCGTGCAGATGGCCCCGGACGTCCGGAATCCATCCGCGTAGCATGACCTCCAGCCCTCGCGTTGCTCCCAGCGAAGTTGAGAAATTTGGTCGCACTCCAACAGTGTGAGTTGACCGCGGAAGCGCTGCCTTTACGTGCGACGACCGCGGTCGGCGGACGGCCGCGCGGGATGACCTTCACAGGGCTCAGGCCCCAGACCGCCGATGAACGCCGAGAAACCGCCGTCTGCGGTCCGCCATCGGTCGTTTTCCCGAAGGGAACGCAGTCCTGAGATTTCAACTCACGAGATCGAAATGCTACCAGAAATTTCTCCGACAACGTCGCCCAATCCTGGGAGGCGTCTCGACGTTGCCCGACGCGACCGGCCCGGGGTTCTGAGATCGCTACAGAGCCTAAAGAATGAGCCTTGACAATCCAGTAGGTTGACACTGTCGTAGGCTACGCCAATCGCATCAAATGCTCTTGCCCCGAAAATACCGCTCAAGGCATTCTCTGCTCACAGAAACACCCCCATCGTCGCTCTGAGCTTGACTCAGAGCCCATAGGCCCCTTGCCCCTGCATGATTCTTCTGTGCAGGGGCATTGCTGTGGCGGGCGGGCTCGGGCGTCGCTGGTCCCGGTCGTTGCACGACACGGTTTCGTTGCCTACCTTGTCGTCAGCGCGCCTGCGGGGACGCGCCATGGATCGCACTCGTTTCTGAGAACCCGAACGGACCGTTCGGACATGCCTGCGTCCAACTCTACGTCTCCTGCCGATCGGAGCCGGCGCCAGTACAACTTCTCGGCCGGCCCGGCCACGCTCCCTGAAGAGGCCCTGCTCGAGGCGAAAGCGGAGCTGCCGGTGTACGATCACGTGGGGGCGTCCGTGATGGAGATCAGCCACCGTTCGCCTGCTTACGACAAGATCGAGGAGTCCGCCCGCGAGCACTTACGGGCCCTGCTCGATCTGGACGACGACTGGCACATCCTCTTCCTGCAGGGCGGCGCCTCGATGCAGTTCTACCAGGTGCCGCTCAACTTTCTGCCGGAAGACGGCGTGGCCGACTATGTGATCACGGGCCGGTGGGGGACGAAGGCCATTCGGGAAGCGCGCCACGTCGGCACCGCACACGTGGCGGCCTCCAGCGAGGCGGACGACTTCTCGTACGTCCCCGACGTGGGGGCGTGGGACCTCGACCCAGATGCGTCGTACGTCCACGTTACGACCAACGAAACGGTCAACGGCAACCAGATGACGGACGACCCGGTGCTCGACGTCCCCCTGGTGACCGATGCGTCGAGCGAGTTTCTGAGCCGGCCCATGGACCTGGAGGGCTACGGCCTCGTCTACGCCGGCGCGCAGAAAAACATTGGTCCGGCGGGGGTGACCGTGGTCCTCGTGCACGAGGACTTCCTGGAGCGGAAGAAGGACCCGCTGCCCACGATGCTCGACTACGGTACCCACGTGGAGCGCCGCTTCAACACGCCGCCCGTCTTTCCGATCTACATGGTCGAAAAGGTGGGCCGCTGGCTCCGGAATCTGGGCGGTCTCGATGCGATCCACGCCCTCAACAAGCGGAAGGCGTCGAAGGTGTACGACGCGATCGACGAGACGGACTTCTACCGGGGCACGGTGGAGCCGGGCTCCCGCTCGATGATGAACGTCACGTTCCGCCTGGCACCGTACGGTGGGGGGCATTCGCGCTTCCCTCTACAACGCGATGCCGGAGGAGGGCGTCGACGCGCTCGTGCAGTTTATGAACGAGTTCGAGCGTACGCACGGATAGAGTCATGGGTGATGAGTCATGGGTGATGAGTCATGGGTGATGAGTCATGGGTGATGGGTCATGAGTGATGAGTCATGAGTTCGGGATCGTGGGGGCGGGGCCACGGCAATCGCATTTTGGCCCGAGGCCTGATGGTGCCCCGATCCGGGGCGGTGTGTTCGTGCTCCCACGCGCCCTCTCGCCCGCGCCATTCGGGCAGTTTCGTTGATCAGAGGCGGACGAGCCTCCACACCACGAAGGAAATTTTTAACATACGATCGCCCTGTCTGGTCCCCGACGTGGCCGATCGCCTGGTGGCGACGGTCGACGACCTCGAGATCCGCGTGGAGACGGGCGCGGGGCACGGGGCCTACCACGAGGACGCCGATTACGAAGCGGCGGGCTGCTCGGTCGTCGAGCGGGACGCCGCGTTTGGCACCGACATCGTCACGAAAGTGGCCCCGCCCTCCAACGACGAGATCGAACGGCTCGGCGATGGACAGGTGCTGATTGGGCTGATGACTCCACTCGGGAGGCCGGCCCTCGCCCAGGCGTTGGCCGAGCGGGGCGTGACGACGCTGGCGATGGAGCTGGTTCCCCGCATCTCGCGGGCGCAGAAGCTGGACGCCCTCTCGGCCATGAGCTCGATTGGGGGCTACCGGGCGGCCATCCTGGCGGCCGAGCGGCTGCCGAAGTTCTTTCCCCTCCTCACCACCGCCGCCGGCACGGTGCGCCCGGCCCGGGTGCTGGTGCTGGGGGCCGGCGTGGCGGGCCTGCAGGCCATCGCCACCGCCAAGCGCCTCGGCGCCAAGGTCTTTGGGTACGACATCCGCGAGCCCACCCGAGAGGAGGTCGAGAGCCTCGGGGCGTCGTTCGTCGAGCTGGAGGTCGACATCGACGCGGACGAAGACGAGAGCGGCTACGCGGAGGAGGTGGAGAAGGAAAAGCAGGAGCGCCAGCCCGAGCTTCTGAAGCCGCACATCGCCGACGCCGACGTCGTCATCTCGACGGCCCTCATCCCCGGCAAGCCCGCGCCTCTGCTCGTCAATGAGGCGGCCCTAGAGGCGATGGATCCGGGCTCGGTAATCGTCGACCTCGCCGCCCCGAACGGCGGCAACTGTGCCCTCACCGAGACCGGGACGGAGGTCGTGGCACACGACGTGCAGATCCTGAGCCCTACCAACCTGCCCGCCGAAATGCCGGTCCACGCGAGCGAGCTGTACGCCAAGACGGTGGTCGCCATGATCGAGGAAGGGCTGGAGGAGGACACCTTCGCCCCCGACTTCGACGACCAGATCTTTGCGGATGCGTGCCTCACCCGCGACGGCGAGGTTCGCAACGACCGCGTCCGACGTCTCCTTGAACCCGTGGAGGAAGAAAAGGGATGACTCGTGATGCGTGAAGTGTGATGCGTGGTGCGTGAGGGTGCTCGCCCCGGTCAATCAGCCTTGCGCATCGCTCCTCCCATTTCACGGTTTGTTTTGGAGGATCAGCCGAGCCTCCGTTGTCGCACTCCCGGTGTCGTTTTCGCTTTCCCGCTGTCCGACAGACCGCCATGCTCAACAACCTCATCATCTTCGTCCTCGCGGCCTTCGTGGGCACCGAGGTGCTGACCAAGGTGCCCCAGACGCTCCACACCCCCCTCATGTCGGGTGCCAATGCCATCAGCGGCATCACCGTCGTGGGGGCCCTCGTGGCGGCGGGCATGACGACCGATCCGTGGTCCACCTGGATCGGGTTCGGGGCGCTCGTGGTGGCCACCATCAACGTCGTCGGCGGCTTCCTCGTCACCGACCGCATGCTGAAGATGTTTGGCGAAGAAGAGGCGTCGCCCGCCTCCGTCGGTGCGCCGCAGACGAACGGCACGGCAGAGTGAGACCTCCGATGCGTGATGACGTGATGCGTGACTCTTTGATCCACGCACGACGCCCAATCCACAACGCCCAACCCCTGAACGCTCAACTCCTCCATGAAAACTGCGATTATCGACCTCGCCTACCTGCTCTCGGCGGTGCTCTTTATCTTCGGGCTCAAGCGCATGCAGTCGCCCGTCACCGCCCGCACGGGCAACGCGCTCGCGTCGCTCGGCATGCTCGTGGCCGTCGTGGCCACCCTGTTCCTGCAGGAGATCCTGTCCTGGCCCATGATTCTGGGGGGGCTCGCGCTGGGGGGGCTCATCGGCGTGGTGCTGGCCCGCACGGTCGAGATGACGGCCATGCCGGAGCTCGTGGCTGTTTTTAATGGCTTTGGAGGCCTCGCGTCGGCCCTGGTGGCAGGGGCGGAGCTGTCGCAGTACGTGAGTGGTGAGATCTACGGGTTCGGCATCGTGACAGCCGTCACCATCGCGCTCTCCATCCTGATCGGGACCGTCACCTTTTCGGGGAGCGTCGTCGCCAACGGCAAGCTCAGCGGCTGGATTACGGGCAATCCCATTTCGTTTCCCGGCCTGCGGGTACTCACGGGGCTCCTTCTGGTGGGCGGCGGCGTCGCCTTCGGCGTCATGGTGGCCTACGCGGAGGGCTTCCCCACGCTCGCCCGGCCCATGATCCTGGCGGCCCTGGGGCTCGGCGCGGCAGCGTTTCTGCTCGGCATTCTGCTGGTGATCCCCATTGGCGGGGCCGACATGCCGGTGGTCGTGTCGCTGCTGAACTCCTACTCGGGCCTGGCGGCCGCCGCCGCGGGCTTCGTGCTCGACAACACGGCCCTCATCGTGAGCGGGACACTGGTCGGCGCGGCGGGCATGATCCTGACGGTCCTTATGTGTGAGGCCATGAACCGGTCGCTCGCGAACGTGATGCTCGGCGGCTTTGGCGGGGGGGACGGGGCCCCGGGGGATCTGGATGTGCCGGAGGGCAAGACGGTCAACGAGACGTCGCCGGAGGACACGGCCATCCTCGCCCGCTACGCCGACAAGGTGGTCATCGCCCCCGGCTACGGGCTCGCCGTGGCGCAGGCGCAGCACGAGGTGCGCGAGTTGGCCGACCAGTTGGAGAAGCAGGGTGTGGAGGTGAAGTACGCCATTCATCCGGTGGCGGGCCGCATGCCGGGCCACATGAATGTGCTCCTGGCCGAGGCCGACGTGTCCTACGAGAAGCTCTACGAGCTGGAGGAGATTAACTCCGAGTTCTCGACGACGGGCCTCGCCATTGTTGTGGGGGCCAACGACGTGGTCAACCCGGCGGCCCGGGAGGACGAAGACAGTCCCATCTACGGCATGCCCATCCTGAACGTCGACGAGGCGGACACCGTCGTCATGA
Organism: Bacteroidetes bacterium QH_1_64_81; assembly: GCA_003022655.1. The sequence goes on from PXSX01000244.1 coordinate 5,297, forward strand.
TCAAGCGCAGCCTCAGCCCCGGCTACTCCGGCGTGCCGAACGAGCTGTTCTACGCGGACAACACGAAGATGCTCTTCAGCGACGCGAAGGAGGCGGCGGCCCAGATTTCCGACGCGGTGAAGGAGATGGAGGAGGCGTAGG
>PXSX01000245.1:0-611 GCA_003022655.1 Bacteroidetes bacterium QH_1_64_81
GGGGGCCGCTCGGTGGTCGACAGCCGCCCGTTCCAGATCTTCGAGGGCTCGAACGATGTGCTCTACCAGCAAATCTCGGAGTCGATGCTCAAGTCGATGCGGAGCCTGGAAGAGAAAAACCTGTACGCCTTCCTGTCGGACTACGAGATGACTCACCGAGCCGCCGACTACTTTGAGGATACCCTTGACTTCGAGGTGGACCTCTCGCTGCCACAGCGGAAGCTCGTGGAGCTCGGCCGCATCCTGGGCCGCGTCATCTCGATGGAATTGACCATCGAGCTGGGCGACCGGGGCTTCCGGAGCGACCTGATTTCCAACTGCCTTCAGGTCTTCCGCAGAGAGGTGGACAGCCGGGTCACCGCCTACCGCGACCACGAGCCGACTGAGGTCGTAGAGAATTACGTGGAGGGCAGTGCCTGGCTGGATTATGTAAATGCGTAGCGGGATCTCCGTCTTCCTAGCGATTGGTCATACCTCGTACGCCCCTGCTTCTTATCGCCGGTATTCCGTATTTCGTATTCCGTAAGACAGACCGGCCGAAGATTCGCACTACGAAATACGCAATACGAAATACTCCCTGTCTTTCATTTCTCCTTGATTCCCCATGTCTG
>PXSX01000245.1:700-5545 GCA_003022655.1 Bacteroidetes bacterium QH_1_64_81
TTCCGGGGGGGTTCTCGTACGGCGACTATCTACGCTCCGGAGCCATCGCCCGCTTTTCTCCCATCATGCAGGACGTGGTGCGGTTTGCCGAGGCGGGCGGGCTCGTCTTTGGCATCTGCAACGGCTTTCAGATCCTGTGCGAGGCGGGCCTGCTCCCCGGTACGCTCATGCGCAACGACTCGCTCCGCTTCATCTGCAAGGAGACGACCCTGCGCGTGGAGAACGCGGACACGCCGTTCACAAGCGCATGCACGGAGGGACAAGTCGTCACCATCCCGCTCTCCCACGGCGAGGGCCGCTACTACGCTGACGACGAGGTGCTCAACCGCATCGAGCGCAACGACCAGGTGCTCTTCCGCTACAGCACGTCGGACGGTGCGGTGACCGACGACGCGAACCCGAACGGCTCGGTGCACGGCATTGCCGGCCTCGTCAACGACGTGGGCACCGTATGCGGCCTCATGCCCCACCCGGAGCGCTGCGTGGAGTCGCTGCTCGGGGGGGACGACGGGCGGCTCATCTTCGAATCGCTCCTCAACCACGTCTCCGCCGTCGCGGCATGAGGGATGAATCGTGATGAGTGAGAGGTGAAAGAGCAGCTTCGCTCCCGGAGACTTCTGCACGTCCGGCGGTTCATCGGCAAATGTTTTTGCAACCGCTCCTGCTTCGAGGTCGTCCCTGCCAACGCTTCCACGCCCCCTCTTCCCCATTCTCCCCCTCGTCTACTCGCAAACCGAATGGAGCGTCTCCTCCAGGCCCCGATCACGCTTGCGCTGCTCCTCTCCAACCTGGGCGTGAGCGGCTACGCGCTGATGGCGGATCCGTCCCTCCTCCGAGAGCTGTCGTTTAAGCCCCGCCGCATTCAGCAGCACGACGAGTACTACCGCTTCCTCACGGCCGGCTTCGTACACGCCAGTGGCACGCACCTGGCCTTCAACATGATCACGTTTTACTTCTTCGGGCCGCTGCTGGAAGGCATTCTGGGCGCCGGGGCGTTTTTGATTCTCTACTTCGGGTCCGAGCTCGCCGCCCACGCCCTCACGTTTCTCTTCAACCGCGACGACCCGCACTACTCGGCGGTGGGCGCATCGGGGGCTGTGAGCGGCGTCGTATTTGCCTTTTGTGTATTCTTTCCCCTCCGCAATCTCTACCTGTTTTTCGCTCTCCCCATTCCCGCCATCCTCTTCGCGTTCGGGTACGTGTTCGGGTCCATCTACGCGATGCGGCGCAGCGACCGGGAGGGCGCCACGGGAGATTGGATTGCACACGAGGCGCACGTGGGCGGGGCCATCGCGGGCGTGGTCATTACGGTAGCGGTCATCTTTCTCCAACCGGGTCCACAGCAGATTTTCCTCCGCTCGATGAGGCAAATCTTCGGATGACTGCACCTTCGGGAACGCACTGATTTTAGCGGAGACGCTCCCTCAGCGTTGACCAGTCTTCGAAGATGAACCCACGGTCGTTGGTCGCCTGGCCGTCGGTTCCGTTCCGTGCGTACCAGGCCACCCGCCATCCCACCGGCTCGGCCCCTTTCACGTCGGACTGGTACGAGTCGCCCACGTAAAGCACGTCCTCGTAGGACACCCCTGCCGCCTCGGTGGCGTGGTCGAACACCTCGGGATCGGGCTTGAGCGCTCCTACCTCTTCGCAAATCACGACGGCCTCAGACGCCTCGCGCAGCACCGGGAACTGGTCGAGCTTCTTCTCCTGCACCTCCGCGAAGCCGTTCGTCAGGACGCCCACGGGGTGGCGCTCGGCCACGGCCTCGAACGCGTCCCGCGCTCCCGGGATAAAGGTCCAGTGCTCGGCGTAGCGCTGCATGTAGTAGCGGGCCACGAGGGTAGCGTCGGCGTGCGGGGCGTCCACGGCCTCAAGCAGGCGCTCGAACCGCTGCTGCTGCACCGTTTGCTTGCCAATCTCGCCGTCGGCGTACTTTCGCCAGAGGGGCGCGTTGATGGTGTGGTAGGTGTCCTGTAGCTCGTCGACGGAGAGGGCGCCGAAGAGGGCGAGGTAGCGGGCCCGCACGTCGGCCAGGGCCTTCCGCTCGGCTTTCTGGTGATCGAGCAGGGTGTCGTCGATGTCGAAGTAGACAAATTCAGGATCCATCGGTGAATTTCGAATTGCGAATGGCGAATGAGGAAGCGGAGTCCAACTCGAAACTCGTCACTCGCCATTCGAGGTTGGAGCCTCGAACAGCGCGTATTCCTTGTCCTGCGTGGCGCCGATCTTGTCGATCATGTTGAGGAGCCGCTCGTTCGTATCCAAAATCCAGCTCGTCTCGCACCCCACGTAGTCGTTCGGGATGGCGCTTTCCATCGTCTCCAAAATCAGCATCGCGTCAAGGCCCTTCCCGTGGTACTCCGGGCGAACGCCCATGAGGGGCATGCGCAGGTTGTCGATGCCGTAGTGGGCGTTGAGAAGCAGTTTGGGGAGACCGAGAGGAAAGAGTCGCCCGTCAGACACGTAGCGGAGCGCTTCGTTGAGGTCCGGCAGAGCGGCGGAGAACGCCACCGGTTCGCCCTCGTGCTCCACGAAAAACACCATGTTGGGATCCACGATCTGCTTGAGCTCGTCGGCCAGTTGATCGAACTCGCCCTCCGTCATGGGCACGTGACCCCAGTTGTCGGACCAGGCCTCGTTGTAGATCTCGCGCACGACACACGCTTCCTCGTCGAACCGGTCCATGTCCAGGGACCGCACCGTCAGGCCCGGCGTGCGCCGTTTTGCGATTCGCGTGCCCCGCCGCAACCGCTCCATCTTCGCGTACTTGATGTGCGCGTAGAACGACCACATGGTCATGATGCGCTCGAAGCCGTACCGCACCAGAAAATCCTCGTGGTACGGCGGATTGTAGGGCATCAGGATGGAGGGATGAAACTCGAACCCGTCCACCAGCAGGCCGGCGGTGTCGTTGAGCGACGGGTTGGCCGGGCCGCGCATGCGCTCTAGGTCCTGCTCGCGGAGCCAGTCGGCGGCGGCGTCGAGAAGGGCCTCGGCCACGGCGTAGTCGTCGACGCACTCGAAGAAGCCGAAGAAGCCGGTTGCGTCCTCGTACTCTTGGAGGTGCATGCCGTTGACGATCCCGGCGATGCGCCCCACGGTAGCCCCAGAGGCGTCCTCGGCCAGGAACAGCTGCATGTCGCCGTGCTCGAAGAAGGCGTTCGACGAGGGATCGAGCGTATCCTTCACGTCGCGACGCAGCGGCGGCACCCATCGCGGATAGCGGTCGGGGTAAAATTCGTAGGGCACGTCAATGAACCGCTTGCGGTCCCACCAGCCCTCGACGGGGCGGACACGCACGGCATCGGGAGAAGACGACATTCAGGCGCGGCTGTTCAGTATCGACCTTACCCGTGGCCGTTGGTGCCAATCACGCCAAGCTTCTTGCCGACCTTGTGGAACGCGTCGAGAATGTGGTCGAGCTCCTCGTCGGTGTGGGTGGCCATGTAGGAGGTGCGCATGAGGGCCTGCCCCTTCGGCACGGCCGGCGGCACGACCGCGTTGACGAACACCCCTTCGTCAATCAGTTCACGCCAGAACCGGAAGCACTGCTCCATGTCGCCAATGACGACCGGAATGATCGGGGTCTCGCTCTCCCACACGTCGAACCCGAGGTTGTGGAACCCGTCGCGCATGTGGTCGGAGATTTCGTGCAGCCGATCGAGCCGCCCGGGTTCCTCCTGAAGGATCTCCAGCGACTTCAGGACCGTGGCGACCGTGGACGGCGGCATCGACGCGCTGAAGACGTGCGTAGACGCCTTGTGGCGGATGTACTCGACCACGTCGCGATCGCCCACGCAGAACCCGCCGATCGAGGCGAAGCTCTTTGAGAAGGTGCCGGTGATGAGGTGCACGTCGTCCTTGCGGCCGAACGTGGAGGCCGACCCGCGCCCGCCCGGTCCCACAACCCCGATCGCGTGGGCGTCGTCGAGCATGAGGGCCGCGTCGAACTCGTCCGCCAAGTCCAGCAGTTCGGGCACCCGTGCAATCTTTCCGCTCATCGAGAAGACCCCATCGGTGGCGATGAGCTTGCCCGCATCCGGCCGCTCGTCGTGCGCCCGCTCCAACATCGTGCGCAGGTGATCGAGGTCGTTGTGGCGGTACCGCCGCGTCTCGGCGAGGCTCGTCTGCGTCCCGGCCACGATGCAGGCGTGGTTGTCCTTGTCGGAGAAGATAATGTCCCCGCGGCCGGCCACGGCCTCGAGCACGCCTTCATTCGTCATGTATCCGGTGGAGAACAGCACGGCCTTGTCCTTCCCCATAAAGTCGGCAAGCCGCTCCTCCAGCTCCAGGTGCAGATCGAGCGTGCCGTTGAGGAAGCGGCTGCCCGTACAGCCCGTGCCGTACTTGGCGGTCGCCTCCTGCGCCGCCTCCTTGACTCGAGGCTTCCTTTACCCTGGCGTAGTCCCCCGACGGATCGAAGAAGCGATGACATTTCTCGAAGAGAGGCGGGTCATCCTGGGGAGTCGCCTCCTGGGTAGCCACCTCCGACTCAGGCTCGTCGGACCGGGAAGACGGGCAGGGGTCTTGGTCGGGTGTCGTCATAAGAGTAAAAACGCAATACGATAAGTTTGGGTACGAAGAACGGAAGGCACCCACACGTAAAATGCCGGTGGTCTATTTTCTGCATTCAAATCTTGCCGCACTGTCTCGAGAGAAGGTAACACGCGGCAAGACCGGGTAGCGTCTCTCCCTTGCGGAATGCCGTGTTCTTCGTGCCGGGTGCAGAATAAGGGGGCATGGTCAGTACGTCTCTGGACGGAGGGGTTTCATTGGACTCACCCATCGAAGGGCTTTCACGCTCTGCACTGAGCGGGGTTTTGGGACAGTTTTACATGTTGAAGT
>PXSX01000246.1:0-2579 GCA_003022655.1 Bacteroidetes bacterium QH_1_64_81
TTCACCATCGCCAATGTTCGCGTCGGCGGGCCGTACACGATTACGGTCTCCTTCGTGGGATATCAGTCAAAGCGCGAAGCCGACATTCAACTCGATCTCGGCGAGCGCCGCCGCTTCAGCTTTCAGCTTCAACCTCAGACCGAGCAGTTGGACGAGGTTGAGGTGACCGCGCAGCAGGGAGCTGTCTTCGACGAGAGTCGGAAAGGATTGTCAACCAACATTTCCGAGGAGGAGGTCGAGACGGCCCCGACCATTGACCGCTCGATCGCCGACTTTGCGCGGTTTACGCCGCAAGCCATCGTGGGCAATGACGATGACGACGGCTCCTCGATCTCGATTGCCGGGCAGAACAACCGGTACAATTCGATCTTCATCGACGGTGCGGTGAGTAACGACGTGTTCGGCCTCTCGGCCCAGGGCACCGACGGTGGACAGACCGGCGCCACGCCGATTAGCATCGACGCGATTGAGCAGTTCAACATCGAGGTCTCTCCCTACGACGTCACCCAGAGTTATTTCGGCGGTGGGGCCATCAACGCCGTCACGCGAAGCGGCACCAACCAGTTCATGGGCTCCTTCGCCGTTGAGTACCGCGACGAAAACCTGGCCGAAGACCTCCCGGATGCTCCGTTCCCGAAGTTTAATAACAATCGGTACGTGGGGCGCCTGGGCGGGCCCATCATCGAGGACGAACTGTTCTTCTTCGCCAATTTCGACATCAACCGGGAGGAGTCGCCGCAGCCGTTTGATGCTGGATTTCAAGGGGAGGGAAGCTACCGAGGGTCGGCCATCCAATCGCAGTCCGATCTCGATCAATTCCTGAGCTTCGTTGACCAGACGGTAGGGGATCGGTACGATCCCGGAAGCCTGCGGGGCGTATCCTCGACCCTGGACAGCGACAAGTTCTTCGGCAAGCTCGACTGGAATATCAACCAGAATCACCGAGTTAGCGCCCGGTACAACTATTCGGACTCCCGAAATGTCGATGCGTTCGCCGCATTCAATCCGCCGGGCCAGACGTTGATTAACTTCTCCAGCACGAACGAGGTCTTTCCCAACACGACGCACAACGCCGCGCTGGAGCTGAACAGCACGTTCGGAAATAACTACGCCAACAAGCTGATTCTCGGCTACAAGAACGTGGAGGACGACCGGGATACAAACCTTGAACCGTTCTCGACGGTGAACTTCTTGAAGCAGGAGGTTCTCACCCTTACGAACGACTTTGATATCTTCCTGGGTGATCACACCATCACGGTGGGGACGCACAACGAGCTCTACGACCTCACCAACAAGTTCGTCCCCTTCAATTACGGCTGGTACATCTACTTCGATCGTCCCTTCGGGGCAGAGGAGTTTCAGAACGGGACCGGTATCGATGAATTCGTGCAGTCCGTGTGCGCGTCGCCCGCAGTGGATGCGAGCAGTGTCGATGGCGAGGGATTGTATGACTGTAGTCAGTATCCGAATTCCCCAGCGCCGTCGGTCTTTGCGCGGGGCTTTTCGCTGGTGGACGACGATCCAAGCACCTCTGAGTTCGAGGAGATCATCGGGGACGGGACCAATGCAGAGGGGGCGTTCCGTGCGTTGAACACGAGCCTTTATGTGCAGGACGAATGGACGGTGAGCGATCGGTTGACTGTGACTGGTGGCCTGCGGGTCGACGTGCCGGTCTACCTGGACGAACCGAGCTTCGCCAATCCGGACGATCCGCTCATTCCGGACGACCCACAGGTCAACCCCCGGAATACGACGATTCCGGCGATCGAGGAATACCACTCGATGAACGGAGCCCGGCCGGGTGACACGCCGGATCCGACCCTGCACTGGGCCCCTCGATTTGGGTTCAACTTCGACGCCTTTGGCGACGAGGAGACGCAGATTCGCGGCGGCACGGGCGTGTTCACGAGTCGACAGCCGTTCGTCTGGCCTGGGGGCATGTACCTTAACAATGGGACCAACACGGGCGTCGTCGACTTCAATTTTGGCTCCAACGAGTTCCGTCCCAATCCGGAGAATGGGCTCACGGTGGCTGATGTCTCGGACCGTGAGCCGTCGGATCTCATTCCGAGTGGCCGGCTCGAGCTGTTCGAGGACGAATACTACAATCCCCGCTTCTGGCGCTCCTCGTTCGGCGTCGATCAGGAACTGCCGGGGGGATTCGTCGGGACGTTTGAGGCGCAGTACACCAACACCCTCAAGAACGTCCTCGTGACGAACGTCAACCTGCGCCCGCCGAATGAAACCATGGATGGGCCGGACAATCGCTCAATCTGGGTTCCCGAGGAGTATGGACCAGGCAACAGCGAATTCACGCAGGCGGGCGACCAGCGCATCGACACGCGCTATTCGAACATCCACCGCGTCGGGAATACGGACCGAGGGTACTCCTACAATGTCACTGCGCGGCTGCGAAAAACGTTTGAGGGCATCGTGACGGAGAACAGTGGCCTCCGGACCGATCTCTCCTACACCTACGGGGACGCCTTCTCTGTGAACGACGGCACCTCCTCCCAGATTAACTCGCTCTGGGACGGCATCGAGCACGTCGACGGGGCCAACAACATCGGCCTCGCTCG
>PXSX01000246.1:2687-6661 GCA_003022655.1 Bacteroidetes bacterium QH_1_64_81
TACGTGCCGCAGAGCACGAGCCAGCTCACCTTCGCGGAGACGGAGGTGCAGGGACTGACCGTAACGCCGGAGCAACAGGCTACGGCCCTGGACGCGTTTATCCGTGAGAATGACTACCTGAGCCAGAAGCGCGGGGAGTACACGGCCCGGAATGCGGACCGAACTCCCTGGGAAGGCGTCTTCGACCTGAACTTCAGGGTAGAAATTTTCCAGCAATTGCTCGGCCGTCGTCAGAGCGTGGAGCTGACGGCGAACATCTTCAACTTCTCCAGCATGCTGGGCGACGTGTTCGGTACGGACTGGGGCGAGCGGTTCATCGGGACCAATCAGGTGAACCTGACCCAGTTCCAGAGCTTTGTGAATCCACCTGGAGAGGGAGATGGTAATCCGCCAGGCATGGACCTCACGCCCCAGTACACGGCGCAAATCGTCGACGTGGCCGACACGGATGGCGACGGGACGGCCGACGAGTTCCGCGGCGCCCTCGGTCAAGAGGAGATCTTCGACAAGCGGCGCACGGGCTCGACCTACAGCTCGCAGTGGCAGATGAAGTTTGGGGTCCGCTACAACTTCTGATCCCTGCGACGTACCTACACTGCACGATCGGGCGGTCGCCAGTCGGCGGTCGCCCGTTTTTGTGTTTGGACCCTGTTTCCTTCCCTGAAGGCCTGGACAAGTGATGTCCCATGAAGGGAGGGAATGCCTTTTGGAACGGAAAATTCAGGATCTCTCCAATGCTGTTCGCGCTTGGGAAGATCGCGGGTTGCTCACGCTCTACTATTTTTCACCAGTGCACGCAAACCTCGTCATGACCTCCGGAAGGCACCGAGTTCTCATTCTCGTACTGCTCCTCTTCGGTGGTCCGTTTGGAGCTACCGCCCAGACGCCGGGACCGGAAGAAGCTCCGGTCCTCCAACAGGTGGGCGAGACCGCGCACCCGCCGATCGACGAGATGAGCGGCATCGTCCGGAGCCGGTGGCAGGAGAACGTGTGGTGGGGGTACAATGACAGTGGCGACGAGCCGCGCTTGTTTGCCATCGACAGCACCGGCGCTGTCCATGCGGCGCCGTGGCACGCCGGCGACTATGCAACCGGCGCGGCGGCCGAGCCCAGCAGCAAACCGGCGTGGCCGGGCGTGCAGATTGGGGCTGCCGCCCACATCGACTACGAAGACGTCGCGGTGGAGGACAGCGTGCTCTACCTGGGCGACATTGGCAACAACGGCAACGCGCGGCGCGACCTGGGCATCTACGTGCTCCGAGAGCCGTTCTACTACGACCGCCAGACCCGTCCCGTCAAACACCTCTCCCCGTGGGGGAGACGCCGTGAGCAGAGGGGCATCCCGAGGCAGAGAAACCGCGGGCTCCGATGGGCCGCCGAGGCACGGATGAGCGATCGATTTTTCCCAGACAAGAACAATCGTTTCTACTATTATACCATTTGAAAATGAGAGCCATTCAATCGTCCCGGCGAATGCCTTTACAAAGTTGAGCGAATACCTTATTCTTAACATCACGTCAATCCCCGGACCGCTCGCGTGGACGCAAAGAAGTGATCACACCCACCGTACCGCACTTCTCTTTCTTCCAATACCACCGATGTTATGCGGGAAGTCCTACGGATAACGCTTTTTACGGCTGTTCTGCTCTTACCCGGCGCCTCGATGGCGTCGGCCCAAACCTACGAACTTGTTGCCGACTCGACGCAGAACGGCTCCTCGGTGGAGCTGACATGGCAGACTGTCAGTGAGACGAACAACGCGGGCTTCCGCGTGCAGCGGCAGACGGAGAGCGGCTGGACGACCCTCGGGTTCGTGCAGAGCAACGCCTCCGGCGGCACCACGACCGAGGCCCGGTCCTACCGCTACACGGTCGACCGGGAGCTGGAGCCAGGCACCCATCGCTTCCGCCTGCAGCAGGAGGGCCTCGACGGATCCACCTCCCTCAGCAAGGTGGTCAAGATAGACGTGACCATGGATGAGGCGCTGAGCCTGAATGCGCCGGCCCCGAATCCCGCCCGAGGATACACCACCATCGCGTTCGGGGTAAAGGAGGCGACGGAAACCACGGTTGCCCTCTACAACGTCCTCGGAAAGCGGGTGAAGACTCTCTATCGGGGAACCCCGCAGGCGGGACAGTTGAACGACATAGAATTCAACGTCGGAACGCTGCCGAGCGGGATGTACTTCGTGCGGATGCAGGCGAACGGTCAGACCCGAACGCACCGCCTGACAGTGGTTCAGTAGTCATCCCCGCTGCCTCGTACCATTTTGACCACGGTATTTCCTTTTCCGGGGCGACCCCTGCCAGCTGTGGCGCGGGTCGCTCCGGTTTTTTGTGGGTGGGGGACGGGTTGTTCTTGCATCTTCACGCTTGACCCGAACACGGGTTCGTTCGCAGCATTGAAGCTCTGCGCTCCCTGTTCGGCTGGCATTCCTGCACGCATCCTCTTTGCCTCATGCCTCCCGCCTCGACCGACGTTCTCGTCCTCGGCTCCGGCATTGCGGGGCTCTCGGCGGCCCTGGGCGCGGCCCGCCACGGAGCCTCCGTGACGATTGCCACCAAAGCCACTCAGCCGGAGGGGGCCTCCACGTGGTGGGCGCAGGGCGGGATCGCGGTGGCCCGCAAAGCCCCTGAGCAGTTCAAGGAAGACATCGACGTGGCGTCGAGCGGCACGAGCGCCCCCGAGGCGCTCGACGTGCTCGTCCAGAATGCGGATGCGGCCGTGCGGGACGTGCTCATCGACACGCTCGGCGTGGGGTTCGACATGGGGAGAAACGGGGCCTCGTTCGACTTTGGGCGAGAAGCGGCCCACTCGGAGGATCGCATCCTGCACATCGACGCCTCGACGGGCCGGCACATCCACGAACCCTTTCTGGACTACCTCACCGGCCACGACAATGTCGAGATTTGGGGAGATACGGCTGCAATCGATCTGCTTGAGCGAGAGGGGCAGGTTCACGGCGCCCTGCTCGAATCGGGCGGCGAGACCCGGCGACAGTATGCCGGGGCGACCGTTCTGGCGACGGGGGGAATCGGGGCGCTCTACAGCCGCTCCACGAACCCTGCCGGGTCAACGGGCGATGGCATCGCGATGGCCCACCGCACCGGGGCCGCCACCGCCGACATGGAGTTCGTGCAGTTTCACCCCACGGTGTGCGTGGCGGACGGCGATCCGTTTCTCGTGAGCGAGGCGGTGCGGGGCGAAGGGGCCGTCCTCCGCAACGCCGAGGGCGAGCGCTTCATGCCCGCCGTGCACGAGGACGCCGAGCTGGCGCCCCGCGACGTGGTGGCCCGGGCCGTGGAGCAGGAGCATCACCGAACGGGCCGAGTCGTGCTCTTCTGTGCGGCGGCGTCGACGTGGATACCCACGGGCGGACGAGCCTCGACCGGCTCTACGCGGTCGGCGAATGCGCCCGGACGGGGGTCCACGGGGCCAACCGACTGGCGTCCACCTCGCTGCTCGAAGGCCTCGTGTGGGGCCTGCGCGCCGGGACCGACGCGGCGGGGCACAAGCCGACCGAGCACGAAGGGGCGGTTTCCACCAGTTCGGGATCGGCTCCCTCCGAGGAGTTCCTCCAGAACTCCTACGAGCGCCTCCAGCGGACGATGGATGAGCACGTAGGCCTCCGCCGCACGCCCGAGGGACTGCGCGACGCGCTGAGCGCCCTCCGTGCCTTGAAGGCCAATGTGGATGCCTACGCGGACCTCGGCGCGCCGCGCGCCGTGCATGAACTGCGATCGGCCTGCACCGTAGCGGGGCTTGTCGCGAAGGCGGCCGCCGCCAACGACATGTCCGTCGGGTGCCACTACGTAACGGATGTGTCGGAGCTGTCCGGCGACGCGGTCCCGGCGGCGCAATGAGCAACGGATCGCTTCCCCGTCGTTGCCACCGATGACCTGCGGACGTGTCCCTGAACGATGACTGACCCTCCGACTTCTCTCTCCGTCGCTCCCGGGGTCCGGCAGGCCCTG
>PXSX01000246.1:6743-9254 GCA_003022655.1 Bacteroidetes bacterium QH_1_64_81
GGCGAAAGAAGCGGGCGTCATCGCCGGCCTGCCGCTGGTAGAGGCGCTGTTCCGGCTCGTGGACGCCGACCTGTCGCTCACGTCCGCCGTGGAGGAGGGGGATCGGGTCGATGCCGGGCAACCCGTTGCGTCCGTGGCCGGGCCGGGCCGGTCGCTCCTGACGGCCGAGCGGCCCGCGCTCAATTTCGTGGGCCGCCTCTCCGGCATCGCCACTCGCACGCGCCGCTTTGTGGACGCCGTGGCCCACACGAAGGCCGACATCCTCGACACCCGCAAAACCCTTCCGGGCCACCGCCGCCCCGACAAGTACGCCGTGCGGCAGGGCGGGGGGCGCAACCACCGCATGGGGCTCTACGACATGGTGCTCATCAAAGACAACCACATTGACGGGGCAGGGGGGATCACGCCGGCGGTGCGCCGGGTCCGAGAGGTGCACGGCGATGACTACCCGATCGAGGTGGAGGTGAAGACGCTCGACGAACTGGACGAGGCGCTGGCCCTCTCGCCCGATGTCATTCTGCTCGACAACATGAACCGCAACACCCTACGCCGGGCGGTGGAGCGCACGGAGGGACGGGTTCCGTTGGAGGCCTCGGGCGGTGTGACGCTCGATACGGTGCAGGCCGTCGCCGAAACGGGCGTGAACCGGATCTCCATTGGCGCGCTCACGCATTCCGCCTCCATGCTGGACGTGAGCATCCGGGCCGACTGACGGGAACTCGGTCCCCCGAGGCGGCTTTGAAGATTGAATCTTGTCGACGAACAGTGTTTCCATCATGATGAATGACGCCGCGACCCTGACCGATCCCGACGCGCTCTGCGACGTGCTGGAAGGGCGTCTCGAAGACGTACCCAGCGAGCGTGAGCTCCGGCACAAGGCGGAGTTTGCCGCCGAGATCAACGAGCTCAAACAGGAGCAAAACGCCGTCATCCTGGGCCACAACTACATGGAGCCGGCCCTCTTCCACACGATCCCGGACTACACCGGCTCGTCGCTGGAGCTGAGCCGCCGCGCGGCGGAGGCCGAGGCGGACACGATCGTATTCTGCGGCGTCCGCTTCATGGCCGAGACGGCCAAGATCGTGAACCCCAACAAGACCGTGCTCCTGCCCGCGGAGGAGGCGGGCTGCTCCCTCGCCGAGAGCATTACGGCGGAGGACGTGCGGCGCCTGCGCGAGCGCTACCCGGGCCTGCCGGTCGTCACTTACGTGAACACGTACGCCGACGTAAAGGCCGAGAGCGACGTCTGCTGCACCTCCAGCAACGCGGCGCAGGTGGTCGAGTCGCTCGATTCGGACACGGTCATTTTCATCCCGGACGAGTTTCTGGCCCAGAACGTCGCCCAGGAGACCGGGAAGGAGGTGCTCTTTCCACAGAAGCGCGAGCGGAAGGGCGCCGGCGGGGACGGGGCGCCCGCAGGGGGCGACGGCGCGCCGGCCGAGGGCCTCGACGCCGACCTCATCGGGTGGGAGGGGCGCTGCGTGGTGCACGAGATGTTTCAGGTGGAGGACGTGCAGCAGGCCCGCGAGGAGCATCCCGACACGGTTGTGCTGGCTCATCCCGAGTGCAGCCCGGAGGTGGTGGCGGAGGCCGACCACTCCGGCAGCACCTCGTCCATGATCGAGTACGTCGAGAACACCGACGCGGAGAGCTACCTCCTGCTCACGGAGTGCTCGATGGGCGACAACATCATGGGGGCCAACCCCGACAAGAACCTGCTGCGGATGTGCTGGCAGCGGTGTCCCCACATGAATCAGATTACCTTGGAGGACACGCGCCGAAATCTCGCGAACAACCGGTACCAAATCGAGATCGAGGAAGAGGTGCGGGTTCGTGCACTGGAGGCGGTGGAGCGGATGCTGGCGATTGGGTAGGAGGTTGAAGGTTGTGGGTTGAAGGTTGTGCGTTTTGAGCTGAGGATTTTGAGTTGGGCGTGTCGGGGCTGGAAATGCGTTCGGTCCACGGCCGGAGTTCCGTTCCGCGTGTCCGTTCTCCGCTACAGAGTGCTTCTGCCATGTCGCCCCGATCCGTCCCCCTCGCCTTGCTCCTCGTCGCTCTGGGGGTCCCCGCCGGGAACGCAGCACAAGGGCAGACCGCCGCTCCGCGTTCCGATTCGCTCATCCAGGCACAGTCCGAGCAGCTCCAGGCGGCGAGACGGGCGCACCTGTGGCGCGTCGCGGCGTGGGGTGGGGCCAACGCGCTCGGCGGCCTCGCGCTCGTCTGGGCGTCGTCCCGCTCTACGCGATCCGCACGGTGGCACTTCGGGGCGATGTCGGCAGGGTGGGGCGTCGTGAACGTGGGCATTGCCGCGGGGGGACTTCTCGCGTCCGGCCCACCCCCCGTCGAGCCCAACGCGCTGCTCGCGGCGGAGCGACAGTTCCACGACGTCCTGCTCTTCAACCTCGGCCTGAACGTCGCCTACTCGGCCGTCGGGGCCACGATGCTCGGCGCGAGCTACTATGGAGTCGACAACGTGGACCGGTGGCGCGGCTTCGGGGCCTCGCTCATCCT
>PXSX01000247.1 GCA_003022655.1 Bacteroidetes bacterium QH_1_64_81
TACGAGAGCGTCTCTTTCCCTTGTGCCGAAACGTGTCGCCTGGTCCCTGCTGGCTCTTGCGCTGGGAGGGCTGCTCGCCCAAACCTCCACGGCCTGCCCAGTGACCGACGACAGTCTTCAGCCAGGGCCGGCAGAGCCCATCGCGGACATCCGGATCGATGAGGACGGTGATCGGGTGCCGGACCGAATGGGCGATACCGTGACGGTTGCGGGGCGGGCCACGGCGGGGCAGGGGCGTCTGACCGTTCCGGTGCCGGAGATCGCCGCGATTCAGGACAGCACGGCCGGCATTCACGTCCTTCTCCCGGGCGGCTCGGGCGTGGAACGGGGAGACGGCGTGGAACAGGGAGACAGCGTCCGCATTCGCGGCGTCGTCGATCAGGCTTATGGCCTCACGCGGCTTCAGGGGCTCGACTACCAGGTTCTCGACGCTCCTCCACGCGTTCCCAGGCCCCTTCCGCTGACGGTTTCGTCCGCGGTAGGCGAGCGGCATGAAGGCCGCCTCGCGCGAGTCGAGGGCCATGTCCTCTCGAAAGGATCAAATGACGGGGGAGACTTCCTCATCCTGACCGATGAGAGGAAGGACACCTCGCCTCAGCTTACCGTCTTCGTCGCAAACCGTCACGAGGGACGCGTTCAGTTCGATGCCTTCGAGAAAGGGGACAAGATTGAAGTCACGGGTGTGCTGGACCAGCACGACTTCGAGGCCCCCTACACCGACTACTACCAGATTGAGCCGCGCACGCAGGCCGATCTCGTCCAGGTAGGGGGCGTGCCGGCCTACCTCCAGACGATCCTTCTCGTGCTTGCGGGCGGAGGACTTATCGCCGTGGTGGCCGTATTTGTGCTTCGGAACGCCGTCCGGCGTCGCACGCAAGAATTGGCTCAGAGCCGCGCCCGGTTTCGGCGGCTGGCCGAGGCCACGCTCGAAGGCATCGCCCTCCACGAGGCCGACGGGAAGATCATCGACGCCAACATGGCGCTGGCCGACATGGTGGGCACAGACCGGGACGAGCTGATCGAGCGGAACGTCGCCGAGGTTCTGCCGGAGGCGACGGTTGACACCGCACAAGACGTGAATGGGAACGCTGAGGTTCCCACCGAGGCCGAAATCGTCCAGAAGGATGGGGGAACGATCCCGGTCGAGATCGAGGAGCGGGAGGTCACGGTGGGAGATGAGACCGTGCACGTGCGGGCCGTGCGAGACATTTCGAAACGGAAGGAATGGGAGGACGAAATTCTCCTCGCGAAGCAGGAAGCCGAGCAGATGGCGGAGCTCAAGTCGAACCTGCTCAACAACATGAGCCACGAGTTTCGCACGCCCATCACCAACATCACGGGCTATGCGGAACTGATTATGGACGAGGCGAGCGGCCCGCCCGAGAAGTTCGCTGCCCAAATCCGGAAAAGCGGGAAGCGGTTGTCGGAGACCCTCCAATCGGTGCTGGACCTGGCGCAGATTGAGGCCGGCACGCTCGACGTGCTGGTCCGGGAGGTCGCGGTTGCGAATGTGGTTCGCGAGGTCGTCGACCAGCACGATCAGAAGATCGACGAGGAGGTCCTGACCGTCGAGGTCGACGTGACCGACAACTTCACCCTGAAAACGGACCGCACGCTTCTCTACCGCATCTTCAACAACCTCATCCACAACGCGATCAAGTTCACGGAGGAGGGGGCGATCGGGGTGGAGGTCAATTCCCTCGACGCCGGGCTTCAAATCATAGTCTGGGATACCGGGGTGGGCATCGCCCCGGAGTTTCAGCCGCACCTCTTCGATCCCTTCAAGCAAGAGTCCGAAGGGATAGATCGGGAGTACGAGGGCACCGGGTTGGGCCTGTCCCTCACGAAGCGCATCGTGGACATCCTCGGGGGGACGATCGAGGTGGAGAGCACCAAGGAGGAGGGCAGTGTCTTTACGATTGAGCTTCCGTCGTTGGACAGTGCGGGGAAGCCGGTCGTGGTGTCCGGGGAGCGAGCCGCCTCCCGGTAGGTGGACGGAGCGTTCTGGGGCCGGGTCCGTGTGTGGGCGCACGCGGGCCATGTGTAGCGCTGCCCGGAGGGGCATCAGGCCGGGGCGCCCCGGAGGAACTGCCGGACGGGCGCGACGAGGGCTCGTCCCTTTTCCTCCGGTACATAGTGTCCAACCCTGGGATACCGGCGAATCTCCGTGTTCGGGAAGAGGCGCTGCCAGCGCCGGAGGCATGCCTCGGTGCCGAATGCAGGATCGGCCATGCCCCAGCACAGAAGGGTCGGGCGGTCGCGAATCCGCGCCCGATGAGTCCACAGCGCCCGGAGCCAGTTTGTCTCTGTCCGGAGGGCCCGGGCGAACGCCCAGCAGGCGCGACGGCGGGGGCGAGTGTCCAGGGCCGCCGCGTATGTGCGAATCCAATCGGGCTGGAGGGGTCCCGACGGCCCAGTCGTTGCGGGCATGATGACGCGGGTGAATGCGTTGAAGTGCTCGACGGCGAGGCGGCCCAGGGGCGTGGCGAGGAGGCGGCTCGCGAGCTGAAGCAGAGGGCGGTGGGTGAGCGGCCATGCCCAGGTGTTCATCAGCACGAGGCGCTCCACGGTGTCGGGGTGGCGAAGGGCGTAGGCGAGGCCAATGGGACCGCCCCAATCGTGCAGCACGAGTGTGATGTTTGACAGGTCCAGGCGACGAAGAAGCCCCTCCACCAGGATTGCATGGACGGGCGGGCGATAGGAGAAATCTGTCGGGGCTGCCGAGCGGCCGAACCCGAGGTAATCGGGGGCGACACACCGGTAGTCCGGGGCTAGGTCGCGAATCAGGTGTCGGTAGAGCCGAGCGCTCGTGGGGTTGCCGTGGAGAAACACGACGGACGGTCCGTCGCCGATGTCGGTGTAGGCCAACGGACCGGCCGAGGTGGAATGCGTGTGGGTGGAGGGGTGTATGGGCGTGTGAGGATTTGAGTGTGGGGAAATGGGAACGTAGGAATTCTCAGTCAAGCAGGGTCGGGGCCGACTCGTACTGGTCGGCCACGGCGCGGGCCTCGGCGGCTACCCGCTCGCGGAGCGCCCGTGGCTCGAGGATGTGAGCATAGGCGCCCCAGCTCAGGAGCCAGGGCATGACTTCGAATTTGTGGTCGACCGTTACAGTGAGCAAGAGGCGGCCGTCGGTCAGGTGCTCCCGGCTCGTTGCCTCGAACGACGGGGGCACCTGCACGGACGCGGCCACCTCTGCGGCAAAGACCACGCGGACGCGGCGCCGCGGCTCGTCCGCCGGGCCGTCTGAGGGCGTGCCGTAGCTGGGGGGCCGCTCGAAGGTTGCGTCCGTCAGTTCGAGCGCGTCGATGCGCTGCAGACGTCGTTGGAGGCATTCATCGTGACCGCCAAGGTGCGCTCTTCCACGAGGGCGTGGCGCACCCGGCGCAGAAGGCCATCCTTGGCCGAATCGCCGAACACGCTGGGGGGTACCAGCGGCACGCTGCCCTGGAGGGAGAGAGCACGCTCTCGGTCCTCGGGGGACAAGACCTCCTCGATCTTATGCTGGGCCGCCCGGGCCGCCGCCTGGTAGCGGCCGCTAACGTTCCGGGCCGCATAGGCGCCGCCCAGCACGAGCATGATCGCCTCGTCCGTCGTCAACTGTACAGGGGCCAGGAGGTACTCCTCCGGCAGTCGGTAGCCCTTGCCCGGCACGCCCTGCAGCGGGATGCCGGCCTCCACCATCGCCTGCACGTCGCGGTACACGGTGCGCTCGCTGACCCCGAGGGCACGGGCCAAATCCACGGCGCGTGTCCAGGCGTCCGGGGCCAGTTGCAACAGAATGGCGGGCCAGCGCTCAGAAGGCGTCATGGGCGGCGGGCAGTCGTGCGAAGGCAAAACGGAGCCCCAAGATAACGAAGCCAGCGCCGGACTTTCATCCGCAGCGGCCGTCCGCCGAGGCGATCGTATGTTAAAAGCCTGATCGGGCGATGGAGACTCAACTGCCTCTGATCGCGTGAGGGAAGCCAGGGACGCACGGGCGAATGGGGGCGTGGGGGCACCGAACTTCTGCCCTCAGCAGAACGGTGAAAACAGGCCGCCGTCGCTAAGATGCGATTGCCGTGGTACGTCCGTAAGAAAGAGACTCCCTCCTACGATGTCGGCTCGGCCTCCCACACGAACTCGAGAAGGGGACGGACTTCTCGGGTCATCCGGACGATCTCCTCCGTGAAGTCCGGGGACTGGAGGGCCTCGTCGGGAAAGTCGCGTTTCACAACGTAGTGCTGCCACTTCAGGAAGGAGGCGATTGGGGTCTCCCGGTGCTCGCTGAATCCCTTCGGCATGCCCGTCAGCGTATCCTCCATGCTGTGGACGGGAAGGCCGCGGGCGTCCATCTCGTCGAGCAGCTCGAAGAACCGTTCCGGCTCCGCCGCGATGCGCTCACGGACGGGGCGGAGGTACGAGACGCTCGGCTGGTAGAGGCCGGCCCCCAGGAAGCAGTACCCGGGCTCCACGTGGACGTAGACGACGCCGTTCTCGTCGCGGTGTCCGGAGCGGTCGAAGACCCCGCTGACGTGGGTCTTGTACGGGGTCTTGTCGTCGGTGAAGCGCATGTCCCGGTAGATTCGAAACCGAGACTCCTTCGGGTGGGCAGTAAGGGGCAGGTCGGCGTTGGAGAGGCGGCGCGCACCGTCGGCCAGCAGCAGCTCCAGAGGCGTCTTCAGCTCCTCCTCGTACGTCTCCTTGCGCGCTTTGAACCAGTCGCGGTCGTTGTTGTCGGCGAGGGCGCGGAGGAACTGGAAGGCCTCCGCACGGAAGCCCGGGAAGGGAGGCCGGGACAGGGGCTCATCCATCGGTCATGAGGCTCCAATCGATAGAGGAATGACGGTGCTGTTGGGAGTAATGCGAGCCCAGCGGTCTAGCAGAGGCGCGCTCCGCAATGGAATCAAGACGAGATGTCAGCAATCCCCATCTCCGACACGATCGTCTCCATCCCCGCCTCAAACTTGTGTGCCCCGCCCTGCGAGGGGTGCCGCACGTACGTGGGATCGGCGTTCACCTCCT
>PXSX01000248.1 GCA_003022655.1 Bacteroidetes bacterium QH_1_64_81
TCCGGCCCTGGTCGGTCAAGACAAGTGTCTCTCCCGCTAAGCAATTGATGAGCGTGGCTTTGCCGAGGCCAGTACCAGCGTTTGCGAAAATGCGGCCGCCGGGGGTGAAGGGAAACGGACCGGTGTCCAGCCCCTTGCCGCTCAAAAGCTGATAGAAGCGCTGGGTCCAGAGCTCAATGTCGTCTTCGACCGACGCCATGGCCCGCGCATTGCGGTACCACGTGTCCGGCACGCGGTCGTCGGTGCCGTACTGATAGTTCTGCTCGTAGACCTCTTCAGAGATGTCGGTCTCGAAGATATCCTCGTTCGTGCGGTCATCCGTAGTGAGGTCGCTCTCCGAGAGCGAATACTGATGCGATCCATTTTTGGCCGACCGGGTGGCGACACTGATCCCGTTGGTGGCGTGTCCATCGGTGGATTCCTGGGGGGAGGTGGCGACATCGGCCGACGAAGATTCCGGTGGCGGGGAGGATTTCTGGGACATGACTGTGCGCTCTAATGAATAAAAAGACCTCGGACAGTTGGGCGCGTCGCGAAGCCCAGGGCGCGCTGAAGAGATGCGACTCGGGGCCGCCCTACTTCGGGAAGCAGAGGTGCACTGCCCGGAATGGACCCAGCCAGCGCCGTCGATCAACTCTTTACGCCACGGACCACGTGCCCTCGAGACGCGCAGGGGGCCCGCCGCCGACCAAACGTCGGACAGGAGGCGTGGTCGCTCTCCGAGCGGGCATTCGGGCTCTTACCGTTGCGCGGCAGCGCCGGACTTCCACCGGACTTTCCCCGAGACACAGCCCCGACGGGTATCGGGACTGCCGTCATGCCACGACAGCACGACCCCAGAGAGCGCGTGCTCAATAAGCGTGCTATATACGGTAGCTTTCCGGCGCCAAAGTATCAAACGACAACGACTTATTGCCGTTATTGGTACATCTCCTAAAATCCCGTGCAGCGCCGATGTGCGGGGATGTAGGGGGGAACACCGTTTTTGTGAATTCTGGGACGGGTGCTCTATCGTCGAGCAGACGGGGAAGATCGTTACCACCCGTGCCCGCCCCCGCTCAGTTGTCCTCGCCTCTGCCGTAGCGGAAGTTGTACGCGATGCCGATTTCGGGGGTCAACTGCACCACGTCGACCCCGCCGTAGAGCACGAATTGACCGAGGTTGCCCACGAGACCGCCCGAGACGGCCGGCTCCCAATCGCGACCGCGATCCGGATTGATCCGCACCCCGAGCCCCACGGCCGGCTGGAGGCGAGACTCGAACACGTCGTAGAAGCCGAGGGCCCGGACGCTGAGTTTCTGGTCGGTCCTGTCCTCGAGGACCGCCCGATTGATGGCCGCCTGGAGCTGGATGCCCCCCTTCGGATGCGTGTAGCCGGAGGTGAGTCCAATGGGCGTATCGCTCTGCCCGTAGAGCCCCACGGTGCCCCCCGCGAACGCAACGAGTCCGACGGCCGCGGCCGCGGCGAGAGCGGGCATCTGGAGATCCGTGTCGTCCTCGTCGTCTTCATCCTCGTCGTCCTCCCCCGACAGGACCTTTCCAATGCCGGAGCGACCGGTTTCTTCTTCGCCCTCTTTTTCCTCGCTTTGTCCGTCTTCCTCGCTCCGTTTCCTCTCATCCCCCCGGTCGGTGTTGGGGGACCGGTCCGTGTCGGCAGAGGGCGATCGTCCGATCGTATTGCCACGGGGGCGCCGAGTCTTTCGGTCGCCGTCCTCGTCTCTGCCATCCACATAGTACGGCCGGGGGGCCACCCGCCAGCCGATGAAGATCCGAGTCTGCGGCCTGTAGATGCGGGGCCGGCGCGACGGCTCGTCCCGGGGCCGACGCGCATCCGGCTCGCGGTCGGACCGGCCGTCCCGCTGCGCCCCCGACGCCGAAAAGCCCATGCGCTCGACGACCAGCCGATCGAGCGAGGCTCCCTCCGACAGAATCCGACGAGCCTCGGTGGGCGGCGTGTCGAGAAAGACGCGGTTGTGATCCACCGTCACGTTGAAGGCGAAGCGGTTGGGCGTGGGGCGGAGCGCCATGCTGTCCACCGCTACGATCATCTCGGCCCGCTTTTCCCCGTCGACCTGCACGGTGGCCCGGAGCTCCACGTTCGTCATGTGGATGCCCTGTGGGCCCTTGCGCAGGGGCATCACCTCGCCCTCGTACAGTACCCGCTCGGCGGGGCGCCAGCTGAGCACGAACGACCAGCGCGACGTGGTGTCGGTGACGGCGTAGCGGTAGTCGAGCGCCAGCGAGTCGATGCGGGGGAGCAGATAGGGCGCCCTCCGGCCCATCTCGTCCAGCAGGGTCGGCAGGGAGCGCGGCCACCCTTCGAGGGCGACGGTGCCCCGGCCCTCTCCAAGGGGCGCTTGCGCGTGGCCGGCGTTCGGGAGGCCGAGCAGTACCAGCCCGATGATCGTCGGGAGAACGAGACGCAAAACGGAGAGCCGTATTGACCTCATGGCCATTTTTGAGTCAAAAATCCACGCAACAGTGGGAGTAGTAAAGCCGCAGCAACCCCCGATTTCGTCACAAAATCCGCACCAATCAGTTTTGGCATCGGAAAAGAGCCCTCTGCCCATCTCGATGGCATTCGGGACCTGTTCCCCCGCGCTCCCATTCTCCCTCTCTCGGTACATCCAGCGAGCATCGGCGGGATCGGCTCCCTCCGCAAGGGAGCGCCGCCCCATCACGAGTGCTGGCGAATCGTAGAGAGAAAGAGGTCCCCGTAGCGCTCCAGCTTCACGTCGCCCACCCCGTGGATCTCGCGGAAGGCACTCCGTGTCTGCGGGCGGTGCTCCACCAGGGCTCGCAGCGTCTTGTCGTTGAAGATGACGTACGGCGGCACGTCCTGCTCCTGGGCGAGCTGGGTGCGTCGACTGCGGAGAGCCTCGAAGAGATCTCGATCGGGGCCGTGCTCGGGGAGCGCGTCTCGGTCGGCCGTCTTCGATGAACGCGAGGACGAGGTCCCGGATTCGCCTCGAAAGTCGTCACGAAACTCGACCGTCTCGTTCCCACGAAGGACCGGGCGGCACTTCTCGGTGAGCGTGAGGCTCCCATAGCCGGTCACGTCGACCCGCACCATGCCTTTCGCCACGAGCTGCCGAATGATCGTGCGCCACTCTTTTTCGGACCGATCCGCTCCGACGCCGTGGGTGGAGAGCGCGTCGTGGCCGTGGCGCTGGATTTTTTCGGTCTCGGCGCCGCGGAGGACGTCGACCACGTGGCTGCTGCCGAAGCGCTGGCCGGTGCGGGCGATGCAGGAGAGCGCCTTCTGCGCGGCCACGGTGCCGTCCCACGTGTCGGGCGGCTGCAGGCAGTTGTCGCAGTTGGCGCACGCGTCTCCGTCCATTGTCTCGCCGAAGTAGTTGAGGAGCACCTTGCGGCGGCAGGTCACGGTTTCGCAGTAGCCGCGGAGGGCATTCAGCTTGTGGCGCTGCGTCCAGCGATGGTCCTCGTTTTCGGCGGAGTCGTCGATGAGCCGGCGCATGTGCGCCACGTCGCCGCGGCGGTAGGCCATCCAGGCCGTGGCGGGGCGGCCGTCGCGCCCGGCGCGGCCGGTCTCCTGGTGATAGGCCTCCAGCGTCTTCGGCACGTCGAGGTGGGCCACGAAGCGCACGTCGGGCTTGTCGATGCCCATGCCGAACGCGACCGTGGCGACCACGATGAGCCCCTCCTCACGCTGGAATCGTGCCTGATGCTCGTCGCGCGTGGCATCATCGAGGCCGGCGTGGTACGGAAGGGCACGATGTCCGTGGTCGTTGAGCCACGACGCCGTCTTTTCCACGTCCGCCCGCGTGAGGCAGTACACAATGCCGCTTTCGCCGGGGTGCTCCCGGTCGATGAAGCGGCCGAGTTGGGGGCGCGGGGCGTCGGCCTTCGGCGTCACCACGTACCGGATGTTGGGGCGGTCGAAGCCGGCAATGGTGCGGGCGTCTTTGGCCATGCCAAGGCGGTCGAGGACGGCCTGCTGCGTGGGCGGGTCGGCCGTGGCGGTGACCGCAATGCACGGCACCGACGCGAAGTGCTGGCGAAGCTCGGCGAGCTCCAGGTACTCGGGGCGGAAGTCGTGCCCCCACTGCGAGATGCAGTGCGCCTCGTCGATGGCGAGGAGGGCCGGCCGGCCACGCGACAGCAGGTGTTTGAACCGATTCCGGGTCGCGCGCTCCGGGGCCACGTAACACAGGTCCAGGCGCCCGTGAGTGAGCTGCTCCTCCACGGCCTGGCGGTCCTCCCGACTAAGACTGGAGTTGAGCACCGCCGCCTGCACGCCGAGTTGCTGCAGGGCGTCGACCTGATCCTGCATCAGCGAGATCAGGGGCGAAACGATAATCCCGCAACCCGGTCGGGTGAGCGCCGGAATCTGGTAGCAGATCGACTTCCCGCCGCCGGTGGGCATTACGACCGCCGCGTCGCCCCCCTCCTCT
>PXSX01000249.1 GCA_003022655.1 Bacteroidetes bacterium QH_1_64_81
CCCCCTCCTCCCCGCCGACGGGCACGTAGCTGTCGGCGTCCCCGAACACCCGCTTCTGAAGGGCGTCCGGCAGGCCGGGGCCCGTGTCGCGCACGGCAATCTCGGCGGACCCGTCCGTCCGTCGCACCCGCAGCCGGACCGTCCCATCCTCCGGGGTGTACCGGATTGCGCTTGAGAGCAGGGTGGTCAGGAGTTGCCGAATCCGGTCCGCGTCCATCCACACGTCGAGCCGGTCCGGGGCCACGTCCACCTGAAACGTGAGTCCGTTCTCCTCGGCCCACTGGCGAAGGGGCGGCACGACCTCCCGCGTTAGCGCCGTCAGATCGTGCTCCTGCATCGCGAGGGCCACGTCGCCCTCGTCGAGCCGGGCCAGATCGAACAACTGGTCGACCAGTCGTTTCAGCCGACGCGCCTGGTGCTCCACCCCCTCCAACCGTGCGCGGAGCGCGTCGGGCACGGTCCCCAGTCGGCCTTCCAGGGCGTCCTGCAGGGGTCCGAGGATGAGGGTGAGCGGCGTCCGAAACTCGTGCGACAGATCGGCAAAGAAGCGGCTTTTCGCGCGTTCCAGTCGGGCCACCTGTTCGTGGAGGGCCTCCGCCTCCTGCCGCGCCCGGTACTGGCGGTAGCGGATCACGTAGAGAAGGGCCGAGACCCCGGTAAACACCACCGTGACAAAGCCCATCCGGACCAGGTGCCCTGCCCCGACCAACTCCGCCCCGTCCCCCGCGGCGCCGAGTACTCCGCTGAGCCCGATGCCCGCCAGCAGACTGGTGATCACGCCCCCCAGGAGCAGGGCCTGCCAGGGCCGGTACGGAATGGCCGCGACGGTCAGGAGGTACACGAGGATCACGTACTCGATGACCAACACGCCCCGAACGGCGTCGTGGACCAGCGACACGGCCACGAGGAGGCCCGCGATTACGCTGCCCACTGTGCGCGCGACCGACAGTCGACACTGCGTTGCCCCAACCCGGATGGCCGCGCTGCACAGGAGAGCCCCTACCGCCTCATCCCAGAGCACGAACACCTCCGGCGTCACGGGAGAAGGATACCAAAACGCCACCGGGCGGCCCAACAGGAAAACATTGACGGGCACCAGAATGAGGAGGCCGAGGAGGCCCAGCCCACCGCCCCACTGCAAGTGCCTGCCTGGATGAGCGCCGGCGCTCCGGAAGAACTTTTCCCCGGATGCTCTGTCGGACCGTTACAGACTGGGGGGCAAACCTTTCCGACCGGCACACTGCCTCCGTTCTTAAAACGCCCCACCGAGGGCAATGTAGAACTCGACGCCGGTCCGGCTGTAGGCCACGTCGAGCCGCCCGTGCACCCCGTCGTCGGTCAATCGGAACCGCCCGCCGAGGCCGACGGCCGTCTCGATGCCGTCGAACAGCGCCGATCCAATGCGCGGCCCGACCTCTCCGACCGAGGCGAACGCCGTACCCTTCAGACGCCAGACCAGGGGCATCCGATACTCCGCCTGGACGGTCCAGTATACGTCGTCGCGGAACCGGCCCTCGCGGTAGCCGCGCATCCGATCGGACCCACCTAGCAGAGGGAGCAGTTGGAACGGCGCCCGCCCGAGGGTCGCCGCCGCGTAGGCCTGCGCGGCCAAGACGCCTCGTCCCGTGGGCCGGTAGCTCCGTAGATCGGTCTTCAGTTGCCCGAAGGTGTAGCTGCTTCCCCACCCCGCGGAATACCAGGTGGCCACCGCCTCCGCGTAGGTGCCCTGCCTCGGGTAGTAGATGTTGTCGCGCCCGTCCCAGAGGGCCGACAGGCCGAGGCCCGCGTTCACGCCTCCCTCTGCGCCCGGCACACGCCCCTGCGCGATGCGCCCACCCTCTTCTGCGTCCCTGACGGTGCCAACCCGCGCAACCACCCGGGGGCCCATTCGAAGGCGGAGGCGCAGGCGGCGCTGGGCGACGAGGTCGACAGTGGCGTAGCGCGCGGTGTAGGACTCTTCGGCGGAGTCGGGGGTCTCGCCCCCAATGCCGTATAGGGCGTCGGGATACTTGCTGCCCAACAGCATTCCCTCCACGCGCCACCGGCCGCCCGCCAGGTAGAGCTCCGGTTCGAACCGGGCCGTGAGCTGGCGCCGCTGCGTGACGGTGAGCGTCAGCTCTGCGTTTGAGGAGGGCCGCGCGGGGTGGTAGTAGCCTGCGACGATGCCGCCGGCAATCTTGGTGGCCGGGGCGTAGGAGGCGAATGGAAGCAATAGCCAGTCGGCCGTCGGCTCCGGTTCGGTCGCAGAGGTGTCCGTCCGGACGTCGGTCGTGTCCGTCCGCTGCGCCCGGGCGGAATCTTCCAGGATCGGAGCCAGGAGGATTCCGACAAGAAGCAGGCTGAGGGAGACGTTTCGCATGGGGCTGCCCAGCATGCACGACAATGACGATGAAGGCTCGACGCCCTGCCGAGCGCTACTACTCCGCCGCCGGAAGGGTTCGATGCAGTACACGGCGGACGTTCCCTCCCATGATTTGCTCGATCTCGCTTGGCGCGAACCCTTCGTTCAGGAGCGCCTCCGTCAGGAGTGGCAGCCCCGTCGCGTCGAACGGCACCGACACCGTCCCATCGTAGTCGCTGCCGAGGGCCACGTGCTCGGTGCCCACCAGGTCGGCGACGTGGCGCATCGCCTCGGCGGTAGCGGCCGCCGTGGACCCGCAGACCACGCTCTCCCACAGCCCAATCCCAATGATGCCCCCCCGTTCGGCGACGGCCCGGATGTGCCGGTCGCTCAGGTTGCGCGGGCTCTCACAGGTGGCCCGCACGCCGGTGTGGCTCACCACGACCGGCCCGTCGGTCCGCGCCAGCACGTCGCCGATGAGTGCCTCGGAGGCGTGAGCGAGGTCGATGGTCACGTCGCGGGCCTCCAACCGATCGAGCACCCGAGCGCCGAAGTCGGTAATCCCTCCCCTTTCGATGCCGGTGGACGAGCCGCCGAGCGCGTTGTCGAACATATGAGTGAGACTCATCATGCGGTAGCCGTCGGCCACGAGCGTGTCGACGTTCGCGACGTTGCCTTCCAGGGCGTGCAGCCCCTCGATGGCCAGGAGCGTGCCCATCACCGCCGGATTGTCGTCCCGACGGGCGAGCAATAGGTCGAGGTCGGCCTGGGTGCGGAGCAGCATCAGCTTGTCGTCGCGAGCCGTCGCGCGGCGGAGCTTTCGGGCCTGGTGGCGGGCCCGGGCCCGGCGGCTCGTCCAGGTGGCTACCGGCCAGCGCTGCGCGGCGGCGAGGAAGGGAATCTGGTCGAGCGCGCCCGCCTCGGTGCCCTGGTAGCTGCGCCCCATTGGCGACTGTGTGACGGCGGCGAAGACCTGAAGGCCCACCCCGCCCTCGCGGAGGCGCGGAATGTCGGTATGACCGCGGTCGTAGCGCTGCAGCGGATCGCGGGGCCAGAGGAGAAGGTCATTGTGCAGGTCCGCAATCAGGAGGGTGTCGTGGATCGCCTCTGCGCGGGCGGAGGCCTCGTCGTAGGGCGGTTCGGCCTGAGCGGTATTGTATCGGGCGTCGGCGATCGGGGCGGCCACAGTAAAGTAGCCGAGGAGAGCTAGGCCCAAGAGACCAGCAAGCCCATAGAGGAAAAGACGGAGCATACCGGGAGACGGAGTCAGGGTCGTTCTCGGGACCGAAGATGTGTCCTCGTCAGTGCGAAATGACACGTTCAGAAACCAGGCTTGCGCTCTGAGAGATCAGCCGCGTCCGCCCGTTCAGGAATGGATGTTCAATCAGTGGGTCTCACGTCGTGCGGGAGCGCTCTTGGGAAAGGAAGGGCTTCGTTTTGCACTACGTACGCTGACTGGCCCTCTGGTTTCCCCTTTTGAGGCAACACGGATGGAGGAGCCGAAGGGTTCGGTCAAATTCCGGTCCCTACGCGCAGTGACGTGTCGAGGCCCACTCGTTGGGCTCTGAAGCGATCTCAAAATCCCCGGGAAGTCGTTCTGAGGGTTGCATTCGGGGCGGCAAATGGTGACATTGGACGCGTCGACTCCCGCCGCCCGGTGACATCCGACGGCGGTTCTCTAACGTGCACTTCTCCATCCCTTCCTTCTCTACAATGGTTTCTTCGTATCCGCGCACTATTTTCGCTGTCCTCTTCGTCATGGGTCTCTGCGCCGCCTCCCTCCCAGCCCAGGCTCAACGCATATCCGGATCCCTCGGCGTCGGGGGTCAGGTTGGAGCCCCAACAGGCGTTACCCTCAAGTTTTACAACGCCGGAGCCGCCTCCTACGACTTCCTGGG
>PXSX01000250.1 GCA_003022655.1 Bacteroidetes bacterium QH_1_64_81
GTTCGACGGCGTGCGGCCGGATCCCGTGAAGGTGCCCGCGTCGGTGCTCGACGAGGCGGCCGATGCGCTCGACGACGACCTTCGAGACGCACTTGAAGACGCCGAGGTCAACATTCGCCGATTCCACAAGAAGCAGGTGCGCGAGTCGTGGTTCACGGACGACGGCGACGGGGTCATTCTCGGGCAGCGGGTGGTGCCGATGGAACGAGCAGGCCTATACGTGCCGGGCGGCACGGCCGTCTACCCGTCCAGCCTGCTGATGAACGCGATTCCGGCGCAGGTGGCGGGCGTCGGCGAGATCCACCTCGTCTCCCCGCCGCAGGAGGACGGGCGGCCCCACCCGCTCGTCCTCGCCACCGCCGCGATCCTTGACCTGGAGCACATCTACGCCGTCGGCGGCGCGCAGGCGGTGGGGGCCCTCGCCTACGGAACCGACACCGTACCGGCGGTCGACACGATCGTGGGGCCGGGCAATGCGTACGTGGCCGCCGCGAAGAAGAAGGTGTTCGGGCGCGTAGGCATCGACTCGGTGGCCGGGCCCAGCGAGATCGGCGTCCTGGCCGACGCGTCACGCCCCACCGCCCGCTGGCCGAGGCCGTGCAGCAGCACGTCGAGGACATGGTGCCGGAGCTCCCGCGGGCCGACGTCATCGAGCAGGCGCTGGCCGACTACGGCGCGTGCGTCGTCACCGACACGATGGATGGGGCCGTCGACCTGATGAACGAGCTCGCCGTGGAGCACCTGGAGCTTCACGTGGACGACCCGTGGCAGACCATGACGCGCATCCGCCACGCCGGCGCCCTCTTCCTGGGCAAGTACTCGTCGGAGCCGGTGGGGGACTACTTTGCAGGTCCCAACCACGTCCTCCCCACCGGCGGCACGGCCCGCCACGCCTCCGCCCTCGGGGTCCAGATCACGACCCTCGCCGAGGCCGAAGACCTCCAGGCCCATGCCGAGGCCATCCGCGCCCGACTCAACCGCGATGCCGACGGGGCGGCGGGTTCGAAAAAGTCGTGACGCCGGAGACATTGTGTCCTTCGGACAGTATCTTTTGACCTGCCGTTCTCGTTCGTCCCTTCGAGATGATCCGCCGGACTCATGGCCGTGGACGCTGCCCCGACCTCCATCGACGACCTGCTCCAGCGCATCCGCCCTGCCGTGCGGGACCGGAGCGAGTACGTGGTGGACATGCCGAGCGGCATCGACGTGAAGCTCAACCAGAACGAGAGCCCGTTCGACCTGCCGGACGAGCTCAAGCAAGAGCTCCTCGACGTGTACGAGCAGGTGGAGGTAAACCGCTACCC
>PXSX01000251.1 GCA_003022655.1 Bacteroidetes bacterium QH_1_64_81
CGACCAAGCCAGCGTAGACAACCTGGACATCCCCGTTGGACGGACTCACAGGCCGATGCGCAGCACTGAGCCGTCCCGGCGGAACGGCTTCTACCTCAAGAACTTCCCCACAACTCATCATGACTCACAACCTCGTGACTCATCCCTCGTGACTCATCCCTCATGACTCATCCCTCTTCCGCCCGAGGCAACCGAATCCAGAACGTCGTGCCCTCCCCCTCTGTCGTTTCGTAGTCAATCTCGCCCCCCAACTCGTCGATGCTCTTCTGAGCAATGGCGAGCCCGAGTCCCGTGCCGCTCGTCTTCGTCGAGAAGTTGGGCTCGAACACTTTGTCCTGCACGTCCGGCGGGATGCCGATCCCGTTATCGGTCACCTCGCTGTACACGGCTGAGGGACGCCCGTCGCCCTCTCCAGTCCGCCGCGCCGTGACCCGCACGCGCCCCTCGCGATCCTCCGGGATGGCCTGGAGGGCATTCTTGAGAAGATTGATGTAGATACGCCGCAGCTCCTCGCGGTCTGCCTCCACTACTACGGGCTCGTCGGGAAGATGAAGGTCCAGAGCGTCATGATTGGCGGCCTCCTCCTCCATGAGCGACGCAGCCTCCTGAATGACCTCGGTGAGGTCGACCGGCTCGGGCACGCGAGTCGGCAGGCGCGCAAACGTCGAAAACTCGTCGGCGATGCGCACGAGCGATTCGACCTGCTCGATGAGCGTGCTCGTGATGCGGTCGAAGACCTCGGCAAAGTCGGAGGATTCCCTCACGCCGTCGGCCCGCTCGAAGGCCCGGCGCAGGTGCTGGATGGACAGCTTCATGGGGGTGAGCGGATTTTTAATTTCGTGTGCCACCTGCCGGGCCATCTCACGCCAGGCCAGCTCCCGCTCCTGCCGGGCCAGCTTGCGGCGGCTCTCGGCGAGCTGGTCGCGCATCTCGTTGAACGTCTGCACGAGGTCGCCAATCTCGTCCCGCGTGTCCACGGTGAGGGTCCGCGTAAACCGGCCTTTGCCGACCGCCTCCAGGCCCTGCCGGAGCTGGGCAATGGGCTGGGCCAGGGCGTTCGCCAGGACCATGCCCGTGAGCACGACGACCACGACCAGCAGGAGGAGGGCCCCGAAGAGGTAGGCCAGGGTCCGCGAGGTTTCCTCCAGCAACTGCTCCTGCTGCGCGAGCGTGGGCACCCCCACCACCAGTTGCGGGCGCCCCTCGTCGTCGACCAGGGCCTGATAGCCGACCCGGTACCCAAACTGCCCAATGGCGGCCTCGGCCGTCACGAACCGGTACGCCTCGTCGTAGAGGTCGTGGTACACGCTGCCGGACAGGCGTTCGTTCACCAGTCCGTCGCGGAGAAGGCGCGGGCGGCTCGTCCGAATGAGCTGTCCATCCTGGTAGAGATGAAGGTCCAGGCCGACGCGTGCAGCGAGGGTATCCACGTCCATCCGCTGGGCCACGTGCCACAGGCGCTCGTCGGGACGGGCTTCCAGGGCGAGCGTCTCCTCTACGCGGGCGAGGTGCTCGTGCATGCGGCGCTCGATGGTGCGCTCGTTCTCGCCGGTCACCACGCGCACCCCCACCACTCCCACCGCCACCATCGAGACAATGCCGACCACGAGGAAGGCGTTGAGGACCTTGTTGCGGAACCGCACACGGGAAGCCGGTAGCTGCCCTCGACGGTATCGTACGTAGAGCCCGAGCAGGTAGACCAGGAGCCCCACGCAGAGCCCGGCAACTGTAAGTCGGAGCAGGTAGTAGAGGTGATCGAAGGCGAGAATGGCGGGGATGCGCACCGCCACAGTGGAGGATTCCCCGGCGTCCGAGGCGAATCGACGATAGTACGTCAGGTGCTGGCGCCCCCGCACGGCCTCCCGACGCCACAGGGTTGATTGCTCCTGGAGGACCTCGCGCTCCGTGGGCCGGAGGCGCGTCCGTCCAAAGTCGCGGCCCACGCTGCGGATGAACGTCCCGTCCTGAAATTCGGCCAGAGACAGGTCCGCGTAGAGGTCGCCAAATGAGCCGTCGGGCAGGAGCACGCGGGAGACCCCGAAGCCAGTGCCGGGCAACAGCGATTTCGGCTCAATCCGAAGGAGGATCCAGGTGTCCACGGAATCGGCGCCCGGCGGAACGCCGAGAAGACCAGCGTACTGGAAGCGACTTTGCTCAGAGGGCCGCGCCGTGGCCTCTCGGAAAAGCTGTTCGACCACCGCCCCCGGACTTCGTTCATAGACAGGCCGGAGGGCTGCGAAGACGTCTCGGACGGTCCGGTCGAAGCGTTTCTCTTGCACACGTCCGTCAGAGGTGTACTGGCGGCGGACGACCCCGTCGCCCCCGAGCATGCTAAGCCGGACCTCATAGGTGTCGAGGGACGACAGTAACGACTGGCGCACGAGCTGCGTGGCAGTCGAGTCGATCCGCGCAGACTCCGGGGGGCCGGATTGGAGGGGCGGAGCGAGCGTCTCCGACGCAGAGCGAAGCACCTGACGCATGGAATAGAGGACGCGGGGATCCTCGCCCTCTTCGAACGAGAGGGCCGCGTCGACCATGTGCTCTTGCCGCTTGGCGTCCATGCCGGCGTAGAGCAACGGATACAGCAACACGGTCACCGCAAAGAGTCCGCCCAACAGTCCCCGAAGCGTCAGAATCTCGTCGCCCTTGCGGGTCCCCACGAGCCCATAGACCGCCCCCCCACCGAGCCCGCCAAGAATTCCCAGTGTGTACGGCAGCGAGACGAGGGTCTGTACGTCCGTTCCAAGATACAGTGCCGTCACCCCGCCCCCGAACAGCACCGTCCCGAGGACAAGCCCGATGCCCCGGGGCCAGCGGCGCGGTCGCCGATGAAGAAGGCGACGGAGGGCGATCCACGTACTCCCAACGCCTACCAGGATCCCAGCGGCCATCAGCAAGAACAGGCCACACAGGACCCCGAGGACGAGCGGCTCCGGAAGCAGCCCGGTCCGGGAAAAGAAGTCGAGTGTACTGTCGAGCACAGCCCGTCTCATACGTGCGCAAGGCCGTTGGGAGTTCGCTCAGTGCGTCGGCCCGCGGCCGATAGTGACGGGCAAGAATCCCCAGGGCCACGGCGAGGCCGCCCGCCCACAGTCCCGTGAGGAGCAGATCTCCGATGGATCGAAAGATTCCCCCACCAATGGTGGACGCCAGGTACGTCGGGTCGAAGAGGGGGGCCAGTCCGGTGCCAGCCCCCGCCCATCGGGCCGGCACGTCGAGCGACAGCATCGCGTAGCGGGTCCCAGTGGCCAGGAGGGCCACGACGACTAGACGCTGCGCCGCCGCCTTCCGGGCCCGTCGGTGCCGACGCAGGCCTTCGCGCCGGGCAAGGCGCAGGTACCAAAGCACCACGAGGCTGAGCCCCCAGCCGACCAGACCGACGACCCAGGCCACGAGGAGATCGGTGTAGAAGGAGGCCGTTCGCTCAACCAGACGGTCCGGAGAGGGGGGATCGACGGTCCCGTATCCGAGGATCGCTCCGTCGACTCCACGAAGCGCACGGTGCGGCGTGCGGGGAGGCGTGGAGGCCCATCGCACCCGAACCAGCTCGCCCGTGTGTCGACGCCATCGATCTTCCAGACTCCGGGTCTCCACGTAGCGGTTCTGTACCGGTGGTCGATACCGGACGACGCGGACAACACGAACGGTTCCAAGCACGTCCCCCCCTCGTTTCACGGGGGTCCAGGCCGCGAGGGCCCATCGTCCATTCCCGTCTTCAACGACGGTTGTTTGGGGCCTTGTGGGACGGCCGGTCCCGATGCGCGCGCTGTCGAGGGGCATTCGCGGCCCGGTCCACGCCAGAACGCGCCCGTCTGGCGTATACACCTCGATGGTCGTGTGGGGACCCGTCTTGAGCCCCACGACGTGCTGCGTGAGCGTGGGCAGGCGCTTCTCTCGTTCGCGCCACGTCCGAAGGCCCTCCGCAACGTTCGAGTCGGCAGCCACGCCCCGGGCCCGTCCATGGAGTTCCCGTCGGAGCGACCGGAATCGGTCGTCAATCGTAGCGAGCGCCGTCTCGACGACCGCCTCCTGCCGGGCCTCCGCGTCGGCCTCGACGGCCCGAACGGCGTAGGTCCGAACAACGATCGTCACGAGAACGGCCAGAGCCAGTCCGAGACCAATGCCCCACGCCCATGGATGCTGTCGCAGTGTATGGGGCCAGCGGTTCATCGCACGCAACGAAGAAGGCGAGTCCACAGAGGAAGCGGGCGCTCGTCCTGATCCTCCTCCGACGGGTGGCCGCCCGGTGCGGCACCTTCTGCGTTCGTCCGGCCCCATCCGGGGGCCTATTCAGTCGGACGAGTCTTCAATACGAACCTCCCGAAGGTGCCAGGGGGCTTTGCCCTCCGGCCGATCGAGCCGGACGTACACCTGAAGCGGCCGCCCAACCCGGCCCTGTTCGTACTCTCCTCGTACGAAGCAACTCGTGCCGGTTTCCATCACGTCTCCAACCACGAACCGACGGGGGGTGTGGCGCCGAAAGAACTCCCGCAAGACGTACAAAGCCTGCGCGCTACTGTAGAACGTGCGGGCCCCGAAGAGACTGATCTCGATCCGATCGGCGGAAGGCTTGAGAAGACGGTTGGCATTCCCCTCCGAGAAAGCTCCCGCCACCCGCCGCGCGACCGCGGACATGCCCTCGTCTGTTGAGTCTGACGCCTGCGCGACGGAATCCGGCACCTGCCCCTGAACAACGGAAGGGGATCCCCCAATTCCAATCAGCAGGAGCACCAACGACAGTCGGGGGAGCGACATGATTTCGAAACGCCGACCGGCGGTCGAGAAAGATGACGAAATCACTGACACGCGCTTGCAAAAACCGGGCCGATTTTGCTCTCCGGGGCTGCGGGCCTCGTCGACCGCCCGGATCGTCCGGCGTCCCACACATCGGCGTCTACCGCACCGATCAATGGAGGGCCGTGCACGTTGCTCTGTCCCGCTATACGAGCCGGTGGGGTACGTTTTCTGCATCATTCAGAAACGCCTCGATAGAGGCCACGCACATCTGTGCCATGCGCATGCGGGTTTCGGTCGTGGCACTTCCCAGATGGGGCGCAAGCACGACCCGGTCTTGCTCCAGGAGGCCGGGATGTACGTCGGGCTCCTCCTCGAACACGTCCAGCCCGGCTCCCGCAATCTCGCCGTCTGCTAGTGCCTCTACGAGCGCCGATTCGTCCACGACCGGGCCGCGGGCCGTGTTGACGAGCAGCGCCGACGACTTCATCTTCGCTAGCGCCGCGGCGTCAATAAGGTGGTGGCTGTCCTCGTTGTGGGGGCAGTGCAGCGAGACGACGTCGCTGGTCTCGAGGAGCTCGTCGAGCTCCACGTAGCGGGCACTGGTCTGACGTTCGAGGGTCGGGTTGGCCCGACGGCGATTGTGGTACACCACCTCCATCCCGAAGCCGAGGGCGCGCCGGGCCACCGCCCCTCCAATCCGACCGAGTCCCACGATGCCGATGGTCTTGCGGGCCAGTTCGGTGCCCATCAGGAGCGTCGTCTCCCAGCGCTCGAAGTGCCCGTCGCGCACGTACTGGTCCGCCGCGGGCACGCGGCGGGCCGCCGCCAGCAGCAGCGCCCACGTCATGTCGGCGGTCGCATCGGTCAGCACGCCCGGCGTGTGCGTGACGGCCACCCCGTGGGCCTCCGCGGCGTCCAGGTCGATGTTGTCGACGCCCACGGCGTACTGCGCTACCAGTCGGAGGGTGGGCCGCGCCTCGAACAGCCGCTCCGTGATCGGATCGGCGAGGATCGAGAGGAGCACGTGGGCCCCGTCGGTGAGGGCAATGAGTTCGTCGACGGAACGGGCGCTTCCGTCCGGGGGATCGCAAACCGTGACGGTGTGGGAATCACGCAACCCGGACAGCCCCTGTTCGATCAGGGGACGGGTGGCGACAATGTGGGCCATCGGGTAGAGTGCTACTGAGGAAAAACCGGCGATGCGGAATGTCCGACCACGAAGCTACAAACCGGTCGTTGCGTGTGGGCGTGCTTGCGTGTGGGGGTATGGGCGTTTGTTGCGTACAGGTCGAAGAAAGAGAGTGAATTCTACTCCCACACGCCCATACGCCTATCCGAGGTCCACCTTCGTCACCCCGGCGTGCCCTTGCCGTGCAGGATCTCGACGGTGTCGAGTTCGGCCGCCACGGCGTCGTCGAGGAAATGCTGCACGCGCTGTCGGGCGTCGTCCACTCGCTCGCCCCGCACGTCGATCGAGGGGCGTGCCTCCAGCGCCGCCATGTCCGTGCCGCCACCGGTCTGCTCCTCCGATTCGCGGCTCGGCCCGTCGACGCGGGTCAGACGGTCGAGCGGAACGTGCATATGCATCGAGCCCATCACCACGCGGGCCTCCCCATCTTCGATTTCTTCCACCTCCACGGCCGTCGATCCGTCGTCGACGACGACTTGGTCCCCCTCTTCGATCGGCTCGGTCGGGGCTGTACGCGGCCCGCCGTCTCCTTGGGCCCGAGGCGTCTCCTCTGCGTCCGACGCGGCCTCTTCCCGCCGCTCATGGAGATCGGCTTTGTAGTCCTCTAGGCGCCGGCGGGCTTCCTTGGTCGCCTCCGACTCGGCCTGGGCTTCCTTGATCTCCCGGATGGTGTTTTCGATGCGCGCATTGGCCTCGTCGACGATGCGCTCGGCCTCCTCCAGCGCCTGCTGGCGGAACTCGTCGCGCTCCTTCTCCAGCGTCTGCACCTTCTCTTCGTAACGCTGCTGCTCGGCTTCGGCCTTCTCACGGGCCTTGCGGGCCTCGTACAGTTCGTCTTCGAGCTGCTGGGTGCGCTTCTCGAAGGTCGAGATGAGATCCTCCATCGCTGTCTTTTGCGTGCCCGCCAAGTTGCGGGCCCGTTCCAACAGATCGTCGTTCAGCCCCATGCGCTTAGCGATTTCGAAGGCGTAGGAGGACCCCGGCACCCCTTCCTGGTAACGGTAGGTCGGCCGCAGGGTGGCCTGGTCGAACTCCATCGAGCCGTTCTCCACGCCCTCTGTTTCGTGAGCGTACGTTTTGAGCGTCCCGTGGTGGGTGGTGGCGATGGTGCGCGCCCCGGACTCCGTCAGCCGCTCCAGCACCGC
>PXSX01000252.1 GCA_003022655.1 Bacteroidetes bacterium QH_1_64_81
CACTTCGAATCGGCTCAGGCTACCCAAGCGGTCGCTAGCACCGGTGGGAATCGGGGCGGCTTCGCCATGCCCTGGACGCCTCCGCCAGGCGGCGTTTGCACCGACGTAGAGTTGGGCTATTCTTCTGCCCCGTCGTTTTCGTCATCGTGGATGTCCACGACCTCGAAGGCGGACTCTTCGACCGGGGAAGCGCCACCGTCGGTCGTGCCCGGCTTCCCGAGGGAACCCGGCTCGTTCGCCTCCGGACCGAGGAGGGCGAGGAGCCGGTCGTCCGGGCGCAACCGGAACTGGTCCATTTCAGAGACGACCTCCACATCCCCCTCCGACAGAATGAAAAGAGGAACGAGAGAAAAGTCGTCGTAGTGGTCCGAGAGCTCATCAGCCGTGTAGTACTCTTGCTGCTCGTCCTCGGCATAGTCATCCGCTAGCGTGAGGAGGGCTACCGTGCCGCCCTCGTCCACGTGCTCCTTGAGGGACTGATAATGGGTGGACCCTCCGAAGAGGGGCCGCCCCCGCATGTGCTTGGGCATTTCGTCTTCCCCTCCGTGACGGCTGTCGGGGCCGGCGGCGAGCTGGTGGACGTCCGTCGACTCGAAGACCTCGGAGAAGTGAAGGGCGGTTAGGGACGCCACCTCGTCGTTCGGAATCGTGATGAGGAGGCGTCCGAGTCCGTAGAGGTCAACCTCGTCGAGAACCGTTTCTGAAAGAACGTTGGCCTGAACCTGCCTGGCCACCATCCGAACCCATGGCGCCGCGCCCACGAACAAGAGACCGTTGGGGTTTGGGTCCGCCAGGCCGAACCACTGCGCCAGCGGGGCCGCCGTGAGGCCGTAAATGGCCACCGTACCCACGATCACGGCGAACACGACCGGCACCATGCCGTCGACCGCCTCCGGATACACCGGGCGGAGTTGAAAGGCAAATAACGAAGCCACCGCGGCCGCCACCACCCCCCTCGGGGCCATCCACGACAGAAACGCCTTCTCCTCCCAGTCCAGGTTTGACCTGACAGCGGACACAAAGACGGCGACGGGGCGGACGATGAAGATCAGCAGGCCCAGAAAAACGAGCACCCGGAGGTCAATGTACTCCAGGGCGCTCAGCTCCAACCGTGCGCTCAAGAGTACGAACAGCGATCCGATGAGCAAGACCTGAAGGTTTTCCTTGAACTCCACGATGTGCTGCACCGATACGAACGGCTGGTTCGCCAGGGCAATGCCCATGAGCGTCGTCGTAAGCAGGCCGGACTCATGCTGGAGCACGTTGGAAACAACGAAAGCTGCAACGACCACCATGAGCGTAACCGCATTTCGGAGGAAATCAGGCACCATACGTTGCCGCAGAACGAAGACCAAAAGCATCGTGGCCGCCACGCTGATTCCGAGGGCCACGAAAATTTCGAGGCCGAGGCCGATGGCGACGTGCTCAACGGCTGCATTAACCCCGGCCTCGGCCCGACTCGGGTCGTTGAGGAGAAGCAGCGTTTCGAGGACCAATACGGCGAGGATGGCCCCCACGGGATCGATGGTGATGCCTTCCCACTTGGCGACGGTGCCTACCCGCCCTTTCGGCTGCACGTGGCGGAGAAGCGGAATGACCACTGTGGGACCCGTGACGATGAGGATGGCCCCGATGAGGATGGACAGGGGAACGTTGTATTCGAGAATGTAGTGGAGTCCTGCCGCGCCGAGCCCCCAGGTGATGAGGGCCCCGATCGTCGTGAGATTCAACACGGTCCCTCCCACCTCACGTAGCTCCGAGAGGCGAAGGCTCAGGCCCCCCTCGAACAGGATGATACCGATCGATAGCGAGACGAAGGCAAAAAGCCAGTCTCCCTGCAGCGACTGTGGACTAAGGAGCCCGAGCACGGGACCGGCGAGAAACCCAACCAGAAGCAGAAGCAAAATGGAGGGCAGTCGAAACCGCCACGCGGCCCACTGCGCCCCGACCCCCAGAACGATGACGATGGTAATGTCGAGCAGGATGGATTCGGGCACGGCCCCAAGGGGAAATCGGCGAGAAAGACGCGAAAATAGACCTCCTACGGTAGAAAGTTTAACGAGTCTCCCTAAACACAACAAACAGTAGCAACCCTCCCAACAGTTTCTGGCGAGGGCATGGGATTATGTGATGAACGGACCTGGAAGCGCTTGCAGTTTGGTCCCGTGCTCATTTTCATGCGTATGCGCCTCTCTGTTCACATGTCGTAACATTTCTCCCATGGAAGCAACGAGCTCGCAGACGAACGGTCGGGTCGAATCGTCGCTCGGCTTTTTCGGCCAGGTGAACCAGATGTTCGACGCGGCCGCGGCCCAGACAGACCACGATCGAGGTGTCCTCCACCAGATCCGGGCCTGCGACAACGTTATTCGCTTCGAGTTTCCCATCAAGCGGGACGACGGCACCATCCAGGTCATCCGGGGCTACCGGGGGGAGCATAGTCACCACATGAAGCCTACCAAAGGAGGCATCCGGTACGCGACCAGCGTGAACGTGGATGAGGTGATGGCCCTCTCGGCGCTGATGAGCTACAAGTGTGCCATCGTGGACGTGCCGTTCGGGGGGGCAAAGGGGGGCGTGTGCATCGACGCACGCAAATACTCGACGAAAGAGCTGAAGCGCATCACGCGCCGCTACACCTTCGAGCTCGCCCGGAAAGACTTCATCGGTCCCGGAACGGACGTGCCAGCGCCCGACTACGGCACCGGCGAGCAGGAGATGGCGTGGATCATGGACACCTTTACCCAAATTGGGGACGAGGACTTAAACGCCCTGGCATGCGTGACAGGCAAACCGGTGGGGCAGGGCGGGGTGCGGGGCCGCACCGAAGCGACGGGCCGTGGCGTCTACTACGGCATTCGAGAGGCGTGCGAGTACGAGAAAGACATGAAGCGCTTTGGCCTGGAGCCGGGCGTAGAGGGCAAAAGCGTCGTCATTCAGGGACTGGGCAATGTCGGCTACCACGCGGCCAAGATCCTGGACGAAGAGGGGGGAGCCGACATCGTCGGGATCGCCGAGATCGAAGGGGCCATCTACAATCCCGACGGACTCGCCGTGGACGACGTGGTCGCCCACCGTGAAGAAACGAGATCCATTCTCAACTTTCCGGGCGCCGAAAACATCGAAACCTCGGCGGAGGCGCTCGAGCTTCCCTGTGACATCCTCATTCCGGCGGCCCTCGAAGGCGTGATTACCAGCGACAACGCCCCGGACATCCAGGCCACCATCGTCGCCGAGGCGGCCAACGGTCCCGTGACCTCGCAGGCCGACGACCTCCTACAGAACAGAGAGATCATGGTCATTCCGGACGTGTATCTGAACGCAGGAGGCGTCACGGTGTCCTATTTCGAGTGGCTGCGCAACCTGTCGCACATGCGGCACGGTCGCATGAGCCGCCGTTTCGAAGAGCGAAATGCCGAGCGCATTCTCCACGCCGTTGACGAGCTGACCACGGAGGACTTCGATGAGGACCTCCTCGAATCCCTTATCGAGCGTGTCGGCTTTGGGGCGAGCGAGCGAGACCTCGTGAACTCGGGCCTCGAAGATACCATGACCCAGGCGTACGGCGAGATCCGGGCCATCCGAGAAGAGAAGGGCGTGGACATGCGCACGGCGGCCTTCGTCAGCGCCATCGATAAGATTGCAAACTCCTACGAGCAGATGGGCATTTTCCCGTAGCGGCGCGGCGATTCCCGGTTGACAAACATCGAGGATTCTGTTAGTTTTCGCAAAGGGCTTTCACAATTTCTCCATAAAAATTAAGGGGTCTACGTCATGCGCACAGTACAGCGCCTTTGCGGTCTCGTCCTTTCGCTACTGCT
>PXSX01000253.1 GCA_003022655.1 Bacteroidetes bacterium QH_1_64_81
ATCCAGAAGGACGTAGTCCGCGAGACCTACGACGTGCCGGAAGACTTTGAGCCGATGGCGGGCCTCGCGGTGGGCTACCTGGGAGATCCGGACGTGCTACCGCCCGGGCAGCAGGAGTCCGAGCGTGCGCCGCGTTCCCGCAGACCGCTCGATGAATTTGTCTTCGGGGACGAGTGGGAGACGCCGGCCGACCTCGTCTCGGACGCATAGACGTCGAGGCCGACCCCCCTGTGGATTCACAGGAAGGTTCGAGCCTTGGAAAACGCATCCCGTGCTGTAAGTTGTCCATCCACGAGCCCATGAATACAAAGTATCTCTACTGGGGATCGACTGGTCTCGTCGCGCTGCTTGCGCTCGCCTCGGGCACGATGTACTTTGTGGCGGAGGCGCCCGCCGACAGCTTTGCACGTCTCGGGTTTCCCGATTACTTTCGCATTCAGCTCGGCATTGCCAAACTCGTGGGCGGGACGGCGTTGCTTGTGCCCCTGCCCCGCTGGCTCAAGGAGTGGACGTACGCTGGATTTACCATCGATTTCGGGTCGGCGACCATTGCCCACCTCGCGGTGGGAGACCCCCTGTCGGACGTGGTAACGCCGGTGGCCGCACTTGTCGTTCTACTTACATCGTACGTGAGCTATCACCGATATTACCTCACAGACGCGGAGGACGAACCGGCGAGCGCGTAGCTACAGTCGACGGTTCGGTTGGGGCGTGCCCATCGGGGGCGCAGCGAGGAGACGGTTCGTTTCACATTACGGCAGCGATTCATCGAACAGATTGAGCGTATGAGCACGCAGTCTCCCCTACACACATTTTTCGAGGAAGAACTGGGAGCGTCGGACGAGGCGCTCCGGCGGCTTGGATTGGAGGAGGCCCTTCCAACTGAGCACGTCGTGAGTCACCTCGTGGAGCAGACCGTGCACCGCGCGGCGCTCGACGCGGCCACGCAGCGCTACGCCCTGGAGTATCCCTCCGACGAGACGACGGAGGTGTCTTGGAAGCACTGCCTCATGGTCGCCGCCCTTACCGAGCTGCGGCCGGTGAAGCTGCTCGCGAGAAATTAGGCGGCTCGTGATGCGCACACGTGGATTCTGATCTGCGGGAGTAGAGCACGCTCCCATCCAGATTTTCCCAAACAGGAGGATGGGGAGCGGAGCGTATGACGGGTGCGGCGGTATCTACCGACGTGCCGGTTCGCTACGAGCCCCCAATCCCATTGCTGACTCTGCATCGTTCCATGGCTCAGACCGACCGCGACCCGCGAGAATCGACGCTTACCATTCTGAAGCGGCTCTGGGGCGTGCTGGCCCCGTACAAGGCGCGCGTCGCTGGGGTGGCGCTGCTGATTAGTTTCTCGTCGGCTCTGGCCGCGGCGGGGCCGCAGTTTGTTCGCTATGCGTTCGACGTGGTAATCCCCCAGGGAAGCGGCACGCTGTTCCTGTGGTTTGGGCTGGCGTTTGCGGGCTTCTACCTGTTTCGGGCGGTCGTGGAGTACGGGGGGATGTACTGGAGCTTCGCCCTCACGCAACAGGTGGTGAGTGACGTGCGCATGCAGGCCTACGACCACCTGTTAACGCTACCGGTCTCCCGATTTTCCAACGAGCAGTCCGGCTCCCTCAGCTCGCGCGTCGTGAGCGATCCGAATGCGCTGAAGGGGATGGTTCAGGCGGCGGCGTCTCGCCTCTCCGGCCAGCTCGTCGCCATTTTGGTGGTGGCTGGCCTCCTGGTGTGGATGAACTGGAAGTTGGCGCTGGTGAATCTGGTGGTCCTGCCCATCCTGGCCCTCGTGACGTACTACTACCAGGAGCCGCTCCGCACCGCGTCCCGCAGCATTCGCAAGACCGTGGCCCGTCTGACGGCCACCTCCACCGAGGCGATCTCCAACATCCGGGTCGTGAAGGCCTTCGTCGGCGAAGAGCAGGAGCGCAAGCGCTTCGGAGAACACAATCAGGCGTACGTCGACATCAACCTGGACCGCCGGAAAGACGTGGGCAAGATGGAGGGCCTTATCAACATCACATCCAATTATGGAATCGGGGCCCTCTTGCTCATTGGCGGCTGGATGGTAACGAGTGGCAGCCTCACGCTCGGCGAGCTTACGGCCTTCATCATGTATCAGCGCCAGCTGCAGGGACCGGTCCAATCGGTCATGTTCTTCAACGACAAGCTGCAGGCGGGCATGGCGGCCCTGGAGCGGCTTTCCGATCTCGTCGACACGCCCCCTGAGACCGGCGGCGACCGCGAAGAGGTGCCCGTCGGCGCGGTCGAACTGGAAGAGGTCCGCTTCACGTATCCGGACGCCGACGAGCCGGCCCTGCGCGATCTCTCGCTCCGCGTTGAGGCCGGTGAGACCGCAGCACTCGTCGGCTCGTCCGGGGCGGGCAAGAGCACGGCGGCGAGTCTCATCGCTCGGTTCTGGGACCCGCAAGACGGTCGCGTCACGATCGACGGGCAGGACCTGCGCACTTTCGACCTGAACGCCCTGCGCCGATGCATCGCCCTCGTACCGCAGGCCCCCACGCTCTTCTCCGGCACTGTGGCGGGCAACATCCGCTACGCCGACCCCGACGCCGACGACGCGGCGGTCCGGCGGGCGGCCGAGCTGGCCAACGCCGACGGTTTCATTCGGCACTTGCCCAACGGCTACGCGACCCAGATTGGCGAACGAGGCGTGCGGCTCTCCGGCGGGCAGAAGCAGCGGGTGGCCATCGCCCGCGCCATTCTGAAGGACGCGCACGTGCTCCTGCTCGATGAGGCGACCTCCGACCTCGACAGCGAGTCGGAGGCGGTTATTCAGGACGCGCTCGATGGCCTCTTCGCCCGCGGCAGCCGTCTCACGTCCATCGTCATCGCCCATCGCCTCAGCACCATCGAGGACGCCGACACGATTTTCGTGCTGGAGGATGGGCAGTTGGTGGAGCAGGGCACGCACGAGGAGCTGCTGACCCGCGGCGGCCGCTACGCGGAGCTGCGCGCGCTGCAGCGGCGGGACGAGGAGACGCCGATCCGTCCCGCGGCGCGCCTGGAGGGGACCGGAAGGGAGCTCCGGGAATCGTAGCGTTCGATCATGGGTCAACTCATCGAGAGTCCGGCACTCGCGCTCCTCTACGCCAGCGCGCTCCCGTCCGGCACCGCCTGCTCGGGCTCTGCGAGCACCACGTCGCCATTGTCTCGATAGAACCCCGTGACCAGGAATTCCGATGTGAACGGGCCGATCTGCTTCGGCGGAACGTTGACGACCCCGATGATCTGACGGCCCTTCAGTTCGTCTATCGTGTAGAG
>PXSX01000254.1 GCA_003022655.1 Bacteroidetes bacterium QH_1_64_81
TGTTCGCCCACGAGAGGCTGCCGAAAGGTCTCTCCCCCATCGGGCGTCATCGTGAGTCCGGTGCGCTGGAGCGGCCCGTCCGTGTCGGCCCGCAGGACGGCCATCCACACGGGGTTGCGACTGTTTGGGCGGGGCTGCTCGGCCAACTCAAACACGACCTGCCCCGCCAAACTGTTCGGGGTCCCGTCGGGCCGAAACAGGCGCCAAGCGCGATCTCCGCTCGGCCCCACGTCGTCGGGCGTCGATCGATTCAGGCCGGCGGCCGTTCCGGCCCACACCGTGCCCGTCTCGTCCACCAGCACGCTGAACGCCCGGTAGTTCTGGAAGCCCCGATTGTCATCGAGAGGCGGGGCGACGAGGAAGTCATACGACTGCGACGGCTCGATGCGGGTGCTCGTGTCGGGCGGGAGCACGACCCGCGACCACGTCTGTCCCTGGTCGGCCGAGCGTCGGAGCCCACTGCGCGATCCGGCGACCCACACGGTGTCCCCGCGCCCGAGGGCGATGTCGCGGGGCGCACTGCCGGCCTGTTGCGTGATGGGCACCGCCGGGAGCGTGGATTCGCCGTAGGCCACCGTCGTGTCGCCCGGATCCCGCGTCGAACGCGAGGCCCGCCCAGACGGTGGACTGCGCCGCCGATTCGCTCTCGGTGGCCAGCGAGAAGACGACGTTGTTTCCTTCTCCGAGCCGACGCTCAACCGCCTGGTCGTCGGGCGCAAAGAGCGAACTGTCTGCCTCCACGTAGACGGTGAGCAGGGGACCGATCCAGAGCGAGTCGCCGGCCGCCGCAATCTCCTGGACCGTGTTGCTCACGATCGCGGACGTCGGGCGAAGGTCCTGCAGGCGCACCTGGGGTCGCTCCTGGCCCCATGCCGGGGCCGCCACCAGTCCCACTACGCAGAGGCACGCAAGAAGTCGCCGCATCGATCGTCGGGGTCGGTTCATTCTGACAGTGGAGGAGCGACCGCCGCGTTCGCCGAGTCCGCGGGCACAAACCGCAGCTGCCCCGTCACCTGATTGCTCGCGAGGCTGTCATCGTCCACGGCAAACACGCGCACTGTGTAGATCTCATCGACGAGAGGGAGCGAGAG
Source organism: Bacteroidetes bacterium QH_1_64_81 (assembly GCA_003022655.1). The sequence goes on from PXSX01000254.1 coordinate 1,092, forward strand.
GGGAATCCCGGCCCCGTACAGCGCTCCCTCGACTGAGGGCAGCTGACCAGATATTACGCCCCGTGGGGCCGACGACGGCTCAAGCACAAACACGACCCGTTCGACCGTGCCGTCCGGATCGGTCGCCCGTGCCGAGAGCACCAGCGTATCTTGGACGGTGGAATCCTGAATCTGATCGGGCGGCAGATCCGACTGGTGGATGCTGTCGGGCACAACCTGAAGGGCCGACACCGAGGGCGACTGTTGATTGCGCTCCGGTGCCGGGACGGGGTCGCATCCGCTCAGCGCCCACAGGCCGAGGCCGAGCAGCACGCCCCCAAGAAGGAGGCTCAAAAAGGACGAAACGGAGACCCGCATCCGAACGCGCAGTTCAGTCGAAAAAGAATCGGCACACCCTCACAACCCACAACGCCTACCCCTCAACGCTACAACGTACTCAGGGGCTGGAGACTGAAGCAAAGAATGAAGACGGCAATCGCGGCGTAGCCCAGAACCCGACGCGTGGACGTCAGCTTTTGGGGACGCATCACCGGCGGGTGTTTCACCTGCACGAGAAAGACGATCAGGAGGCTCCACACCAGCCAGCCGGTCCAGCCGAGCCCCGTAAGCCCGAAGGTAAGGGCTCCGGCCACGCCCCCCAAGAGCCCGAGCAGTCCGAGCACGGTCCGCCGCGAGGTCGCCCCAAAGATTTTATATAGGTATCCGTAGTAGATGGCCGCCAGGATGATCCACGACGATCGGCCCAGCCAGGGCCCCATCTCGTAGAGCGCCCGGCGCGTCTCCTCCATGAACCCAATTCCGCCCGACCACAGGAGCACGAACACGAAGGCCTGCGCGAAGCGACGGTGCCACTTGTCGCCCAGCAGGGCATAGAGCACGTGGCCGCCATCAAGCTGCCCCACTGGGAGCAGGTTGAGCGCCGTAAAAAACAGGCCGAGCCACCCGGCGAAGAGCACCGGGTAGTGGTACATCTCGTACATCGGCGGCACGTTGGAAAAGAATTGCGACAGGAACCAGTAGAGCGGCGTCTGCCCCACCACCAAGATGACCGTATCTCCTCCCGCCGCCGGATGGGAGTCGGGAAAGGTGCCGTACTGCCGGATGTGCTCTTTCAGGGCCTCGTGGGCCGGTAGGTCAAGCAGATACTCGGGGGGGGGCAGGGTCGCAAATCCGTAGAGCAATGCGCCCAGCGCCACGACGAAGCCCGCCAGCGGACCGGCCACGCCGATGTCGAAGAGCGAGCGTGTGCTCGGAATGCGCTGCCGGATGCTAATGACGGCTCCGAAGGTCCCGATGGGGTTGGGAATGACCGGAGACGGGATGTAGTAGGGCAGCGACGTGCGCACCTTGTGGACCCGCGCTGCGAAGTAGTGCCCAAACTCATGAACCGTGAGGAAAGCGAGGAGCGGAATTGCGTAGCGCAGGCCGTCGACGAGCCAGGCCTGGTTGACGCTGAAGAAAAGGAGCGAGACCGTCTCGTCGTGCACCTCGTAGTAGCCCGGCCGGTGGGCCCACCAGTCGGCCCCCACGTAGACCGTAGACACCACCGTGAGCGCAAAGAGCAACAGGTGCAGCCAGTAGCGATCGGTCGCCGACCGGCGCGGAGACTCTGCCTGGGCGTTCGGCGGGTCCTCCGCTTCGACAGACTCTACTTCCTCTACGGAGACAACCGTCGGGACCGTCGCGAGGCCTTCCCGTACTTAGCGGAGCGCCGCGAGCCCCGCTTCGATCCGATCCAGGGCCGTTTCGAGGTCGTCCATCGACGAGGCGTACGAGAGGCGCAGTCCGCTGGGCGCTCCGAAGGCCGGACCCGGCACGAGGGCCACGTTGTGCTCCTCCAGGAGGTAGAAGCACAGATCCTCGCTGTCCTCAATGGTGGAGCCGTCGGGCGCCTCGGTGCCCAAAAAGCCCGACACGTCCGGGTACAGGTAGAAGGCCCCCTCGGGCGTGGGGCAGCGCACTCCTTCGATGGCCCGCAGGCGCTTTAGCACCGCGTCGCGTCGACGCCGAAAGGCCGCCACCATCTCGTGCACCGGCCCCTTGTCCATCTCCAGCGCCGCCGCGCCCGCCTTCTGCGTAATGCTGCAGGGGGCCGACGTAAACTGGCCCTGGATTTTGGCCGCGGCCTGCGCGATCGGCTCGGGGGCCGCCATGTAGCCGAGGCGCCAGCCCGTCATTGCGTACGCCTTGGAGAACCCGTTCACCGTGATCGTGCGGTCCTTCATGTCGGGGAACGACGCGAAGGCTCGGTGCTCGGCGTCGTAGATCACGTGCTCGTAGATCTCATCGGACACGACGAAGACCTGCTCGTGGTCGCGCAGCACGTCGGCGAGAGCGGCCAGCTCCTCGGGCGGATACACCGTTCCGGTGGGATTAGAGGGGGTGCAGAGGATGAGAACTCGGGTACGTTCGGTGATCGCGTCGTCGAGCTGCTCGGGCGTCAGTCGATATTCATTCTCAACGCCCGTCGACACCTCCACCGGCGCGGCTCCACTGAAGCGCGCCATCTCGGGATAGCTCACCCAGTAGGGCGCCGGCACGAGCACCTCGTCCCCCTCGTCGCAGAGGGCGTGGATGGCCAGCGCGAGAGACTGCTTCGCCCCGTTTGAGCAGACGACCTGGTCCGGCGTGTACGACAGGTCGTTGTCGCGGTCGAACTTGCGGCAAATGGCCTCCCGCAGCTCCAGGGTGCCGGTATTTTCGGTGTAGTGCGTGAATCCGTTCCGGATGGCCTGGACGCCCGCATTGGAAATTGGCTCCGGCGTGTCGAAGTCGGGCTCCCCGGCGCTGAGGGCCACGACGGGATGCCCCTGCCGCCGCCGCTTCTCGGCTCGGGACTTCATGGCGAGCGTGGCGGACGGCTGCATTGCGTCCACGCGATCGTTGAATCGGACGGTGGTCGTTGAGGGAGACATGGTCTATCGATACGTGGGAAAGTTCGGTAAGGGGACCGCTGTTTTCTTCCAGACGGGCTCGCTCTGATATATCTGGGGCAAGTGGGCGAAAGGGCGAGTGGGCGTGTAAGAGATATGCTCTCGAAGTGTCCACAGTTTTCTCCCTTTCCCCAGGGCGATCGCATGTTAAAATCCTGGCCGAGCCGTTAGAGGTTCTGTTGTCTCTGAATGTCCGGTTGTGCCGAGAACGCGTGGGAGAATGGGGGAGAGGGGGCAAGGGCGCCCCGACGCTTCACCCTGAATGAGAGCAAAATCACACAGGCAACGCCAAGATGCGATTGCCGTACTCCCTTTCCCCCATTCTCCCACTCCCTCTATGCCACCTCCGCCGGGGCCGCGTGCATCTCGAAGTGGTCGAGGAAGCGCGTGTCAAAGTCGCCGCGCTTGAAGCGCTCATCGTCCATGAGCTGCTGGTGAAATGGAATCGTGGTGCGGATGCCTTCGACGATGAACTCATCGAGCGCCCGGCGCATCTTGCGGAGAGCGTGGTCGCGCGTCTTGCCGTACGCGATGAGCTTGGCGATCATCGAGTCGTAGGTGGGCGGAATTCGGTAGCCGGAGTACGCGGCGGTGTCGATCCGAATGCCGTGCCCACCCGGCTGGTGAAAGGCCGTGATGTCGCCCGGGGCCGGACTGAAGTTGTTGAAGGGATCCTCCGCGTTGATACGGCATTCGATGGCGTGCCCCTCCATGGGCGGACGCTCGTTCCCGTCCACGGTGTCGCCCATTGACACGCGAATCTGGTGCTCCACCAGGTCGCAGTCCGTGACCTCTTCGGTGACGGGGTGCTCCACCTGGATGCGCGTGTTCATTTCCATGAAGTAGAAGTTGCGGTCGGCCCCCACGAGAAACTCGACCGTGCCGGCGCCTTCATAGTCCACTGACTCGGCGCCCCGGATGGCCGCCTCCCCCATCTCCTCTCGGAGCTCCGCGTTGACGATCGGGGAGGGACACTCCTCCACGAGCTTTTGGTGGCGCCGCTGAATGGAGCACTCCCGCTCCCCAAAGTGCATGACGTTCCCCTGACCGTCGCCCAGCACCTGAATCTCGACGTGCCGGGGCTTCTCTACAAACTTCTCAATGTACACCTCGGGGTTGCCGAAGGCCGCGTCGGCCTCGGACCGCGCCCCCTCGAACGCCCGCTCGAAGCCGTCCGCCGTCCGCACCAGCCGCATCCCGGTGCCCCCGCCGCCTGCTGCCGCCTTCACCATGACGGGAAATCCGATGTCCGACGCAATCTCGTAGGCCTTGTCGAGGTCGTCGATCGTGCCGTCGGACCCCTCCACGATGGGCACCCCGGCCGCATGCATCGTTTCCTTGGCCAGCGACTTCTGTCCCATCAGCCGGATGGTCTCGGCGGAGGGGCCGATGAACTCGATGTCGTTGTCGGCGCAGATCTGGCTGAACTCAGCGTTTTCGGCGAGGAAGCCGTAGCCCGGATGAATGGCGTCGGCCCCCGTCACCTCCGCCGCGGCGATAAGACGATCGGGGCGCAGGTAGCTCTCCGCGGAGGCCGGCGGGCCGATGCAGACCGCCTCGTCGGCGAAGCGGACGTGGAGCGCGTCCCGGTCCATCGTGGAGTACACCGCCACGGTGTTGAGGCCCATCTCGTGGCAGGTGCGAATGACGCGCAGCGCAATCTCGCCGCGATTGGCGATGAGAATTTTTTGGAGGTCACTCATGCGGGCTCAAGATCCTGTGTCACGTTCGGGTTGTTGGGGGGGATTCGTGAAACGTGGTGAGTGAGGCGTGATGAGTGACTGTTCGAGGTGGGGCTTCACGTATCACGGATCACGCATCAGAAGGCTGCAATTCGGGCCTCGAACTCGACGGGCTCGGCGTCCTCGATCAGAATTTCCTCAACGGTCCCCGAGGTCTCGCATTCGATCTCGTTCATCAGCTTCATCGCCTCGATGATGCAGAGCACGTCGCCCTCCTCCACCGAGTCGCCCACCTCCACGAAGGGATCGGCGTCGGGAGAGGGAGCGCGGTAGAAGGTGCCCACGATCGGGGCCTTCACCACGTGCTCGTCGGCGGCGGCTTCGGTCTCCTCGTCCGCCTCGGTCGTGCCGTTCGCGGCGGTGTCCTGTGCGGGCGCCGAGGCCGCAGAGGCTCCGTCCTGCGTGGCCTCGCTGGTCGTCTGCGGATTCCCGCCTGGGGATGCGGCCGACTGCTGGGGCGCCCCGGACGGTTGCTGAGGGGGCTGCGCTTGCGGCGGCTGCCTCTGCGGCGGCGCGTGGGCCTGTGGTCCCGTGGGCTGCTGAGGCTGCGGCGCGGCGTACTGCATCTGAGCCGGGGGCCCCGTCGGTTGCATGACGACCTGCGGACTGTGCTGCCGGATGGTCAACTTGAAGTCATCTTCCTCAATCTCGACCTCCGACACTCCGCTCTCGGCGACGAGTTGAAGCAGTTCTTGAATCTTCGAGAGCTCCATGCGTCTAAGGGCTATGTGCGAGAGAACTGCGGTGGTGCCCCGGCCTACCGGAGGCAGCCAAGCGGTACCCATGGGCTACACCGTCGAGGCAGCGGAGACGCGGGTTTCGTATTCTTCGGTGTCCGTGTTGACGCGAACGACATCTCCCTCATTGATAAAAAGGGGCACGTCGATCGTCGCCCCACTCTCCAACGTCGCGGGCTTGTCGCCGCCCTGCGCGGTGTCGCCCTTCACGCCGGGCGTCGTGTCAACGACCTCCAACTCCACCTTCTGCGGAATCTCAGTGCGGAGCGGTTTCTCGGTGTCAGTCCGGAACAGGATATCGACGTCACCGCCCTCTTTCAAGAACGCGCGCCCCTCCACCTGCTCGGGCGGCATCGAGAACTGCTCGTACGACTCCCGCCCCCGCCCGGAAGGTTTCCTCCACCTCATGGCCGTCCGTCACGTTCTTCAAGGTCGTGCGCACAAAGGCGCCCCCTTTGCCGGGCTTCACGTGGAGGAAGTCGACAATCTCCCAGAGGTCGTCCCGCCAGATGAACGTCATGCCGTTTCGGAAATCACTCGTGTCCGCCATACGCCAGATGGAATCGCTTCAGTCTTGATAGTGTGATAATATACCACGCCGCAGGGTGGGGTATCAATTTCTCTCCATGGAATCACGGCGCATCTTTTGCGATAAAGCGCTGAGCAGAGACTTTGTTGCAGGGTCGGCGACCGCCCCGCAACAATTCACGCAGGATCTAGCTCACCGAAATTCCTTCTTTTTGCTGAGTACGTCGGGCAGGTCCGTGACACCAAAGGGGCCGTGGCGGTAGAGGAAGGGCTCGCCGTAGGTGGCGCCCACCGTGTAGCCGTAGGTGCGCGCTCGCGACTTCACCCACTCAAAGAATTCGGGGTTGGACACGAAGGTCTCCGGCTCGTCGGGGTCCGGCTCGTAGTCGGGGTTGTGGAACTGCGACTCGAAGGCCTGGAGGGCCTCAATGCGCCGGTCCCATACCGGCGTCACGTCCACCACCATCGTCGGCTCGAACGAGACGGCCTGCATGTAGTGGAGCACGTGGTGGGGACGCCAGGGCTCTTGGGCGGTGCCGTCCGGCCCGGTCGTCTCGACCTCCTGCAGACCGCTGTAGTAGAGGGCGTCGGTGGCGAGGTCGGAGGCGTCGCTGTGATCGGGATGGCGACTCTCCGGGGGGTTGATGAAGACGATGTCCGGCCGGTACTGGCGCACCACCTCAATGACCGCGCGCTGGTTGGCCTTCGTGTTGCGGATGTCCCCGTCCATCATCTCGAGGTTCTCGCGGGCGCTCAGGCCGATGATCTCTGACGCGCGCTCGGCCTCCTTCATGCGCTGCTCGGGGGTGCCCCGCGAGCCGAGCTGGCCCTTCGTAAAGTCGGCGATGCCCACGTCGTAGCCCTGCCGGGCGAGCAAGCACATCGTTCCCCCCGCGCAGAGCTCCACGTCGTCGGGATGAGCGGCGAGGGCGAGGACATCGAGTTTGGACATGGACGATTCGTTCTTCAGGGAGTGCTAGCTCAATGGAAATTGCCTGGGGTTAGGCAGAGCGTATTGCGTATCCCGTGTTGCGTGAGGCGTGACTCGTGAAACGTGAGTGGAGGCTCTTCCCGCTCATGCATTACTCCTCACGCATCACGATGTCAGCCAATACAGCATCAAGCCTAGCCCACACCGCCTCCTTACGAGACGCGAGCTCACCCAGTCACGAAATTGACAATCTGCCCCGGCACGTAGATCTCGCGCTGGATGGACTTGTCGTCGAGGTGCCGGGCCACATTGTCCGCTTCCTTTGCGGCGGCGAGCACCTCGTCCTCCTCCGCGTCGGCATCGATCTCAATGGTAGCGCGGACGGTGCCGTTGACCTGCACGGGCATTTCCACGACCTCGCGCCGCAGGAGCGCCTCCTCGTACTCCGGCCAGTCGGCGTAGGCCAGGCTCTCGTCTGCCGCGGCACGGGGTCCCACTTGTTGGCCGTATTCACGAACTCCATCATCGCCGCAATGGCGGTGTTGAAGGCGCGCTCCTCAATGTCCTCGGTCACCTTCTTGATCGTCTGGTGCAGCTCGTGGAGGTGCTCGCGACCCGGATCCTCGTCGGTGAGATCCTCGGCCAGTTCGCCGGTGTCCTCATCCACGACGAGGCGCCACACGCGGTTCAGGAAGCGGAAGACCCCCTCCACGTCGTCCGTGTCCCAGGCCTTTGTTTGTTCGAGCGGCCCCATGAACATCTCGTACATCCGCAGCGCGTCCGCGCCGTACTCGTCGACCACGTCGTCGGGATTCACGACGTTGCCGCGGCTCTTGCTCATCTTGTGTGCCTGCGCGTCGACCCGAATCTCCGGCCGCTCCTTCAGGACGAATACGTCGCCCTCCTTCTCCACGTCGTCCTCATCGAGCTCCTCACGGTCGACGGCCTCGCCGGTGCGGGTGTCCACGCCATCCTCCACGTGTTCGGCCGAGACGTAGTGGCCGTTTGCGTCGACGAAGGCGGCGTACTCCTTCTCCCCGAGGATGATGCCCTGGTGCACGAGCGTCTGGAACGGCTCCCTGGTAGAGACGATGCCTGCATCGTAGAGCACCTTGTGCCAGAAGCGGGCGTAGAGCAGGTGCAGCACCGCGTGCTCGGAGCCGCCCACGTAGAGGTCGACCGGCATCCAGTACTCTTCCTTCTCCGGATCGACGAGCCGGTCGTCGTTGTCCGGATCGATGAAGCGGAGGTAGTACCAGCAGGAGCCGGCCCACTGCGGCATGGTGTTCGTCTCGCGGGTGGCGGGCTCTCCGGTCTCCGAATCGGTGGTGTTCACCCAGTCCTCGATCGTCGCCAGCGGGCCCTCGGGCGTCCCGCTCGGCTCAAACGTGTCGATGTCGGGCAGCGTGACGGGCAGGTCGTCTTCGGGCACCGGATTGTCCTCCCCGTCCTCGGTGAAGAGAATGGGGAACGGCTCGCCCCAGTAGCGCTGTCGGCTAAAGAGCCAGTCTTGCAACTGGTAATTGACCGTGAACTCGCCCTTCTCTCGTTCCTCCAGCCACTCGGTAATGGTTTCTTTGGCTTCTTCGTTGTGCAGGCCGTTGAGGGACACGTCCTCGTTGGCGGAGTTGACGTGCGGCCCGTCGCCGGTGTACGCCGCCTCATCGATGTCGCCGCCCTTCACGACCTCGCGGATGGGCAGGTCGTGTTCCTCGGCGAAGGCGTAGTCCCGCTCGTCGTGGGCCGGCACGGCCATGATGGCGCCGGTGCCGTAGGAGGCCAGCACGTAGTCGGCCACCCAGATCGGGATTTCCTCGCCGTTGACTGGGTTGACGGCGTACCCGCCGGTAAAAACGCCGCTTTTCCCCTCCTGCTGCTGCCGCTCCACGTCACTCTTCTGCCGCGCCTCCTCGCAGTAGGCCGCCACTTCGTCATGCCGCGCGTCGGTCGTGATGGCGTCAACGAGCTCGTGCTCGGGGGCCAGAACCATGTAAGTGGCGCCGAAGAGGGTGTCCGGGCGGGTGGTGTAGACCTCCAGCGAGTCGTCTACGTCCACGAGGTCGAAGTACACCTGCGCCCCCTCCGACCGGCCGATCCAGTTGCGCTGCATCTTCTTTGTGCTCTCCGGCCAGTCGAGGTCGTCGAGGCCCTCCAGCAGACGGTCGGCGTACTCGGTGATTTTGAGGACCCACTGCCGCATCGGGACGCGCTCGCAGGGGTATCCGCCCCGTTCACTCTTGCCGTCGATGACCTCGCGTCCACTTGTAGTAGTCCGGGTCCGTGGTGTTAATCTCGCGCTTCCAGTCGTAGGAGAAGCCAAGGCGCTTGAGCTGGCGTTTGAACTGCGCGATGTTCTTCTCCGTCGTCTCCCGCGGGTGGGTGTTCGTTTTCAGCGCGTACTGCTCGGCGGGCAGGCCGAAGGCATCCCACCCCATCGGGTGCAATACGTTGTAGCCCTGCTTGCGCTTGTAACGGGCCACGATGTCGGTGGCCGTGTAGCCCTCGGGGTGCCCCACGTGGAGCCCCCTCCCACTCGGGTATGGAAACATGTCGAGCACGTAGAACTTCTCCTCCTCGTCCGGCACTTCATCCGGGGTGCGGAAGGTCTGGTGCTCCTCCCAGTGGCTATGCCATGGTGGTGAGTAAGCAGTTGACCGATCAAGCAGTCCGCGGCACAGAGGCCCCCTCGGTGCCCCATTTCCGTCGTGAGATGTAACGGGAGCGATGTTGTACGGGACTGAGGGCGGAGGAGGATCCTCTAGGGTCGCACAGGGTAAGCACCGCCCCCTCGCCTCTCCACCTCCCACATACGAATTCAATCGTTCTATGCCCGAGGTGGACGCCGGCCCGTCGAAGTTTCCATCAGAAGATGGTGACTTTTCTCTGTCGATTCGCTCATCATGCCGAGAGAGTGGGCGAGAGGGTGGAAGGGCGAGGGGAGTGTTGGAGAGCAGGAGCGGGAGCGCGGAGGCGTGAGCGAGGGTGCATTCAACCTCCGTGAACGTGCCTGCTCCCGTCACACCCACGCCCTCTCCCTCGTGCCCCCTCTCCCACACGTCTGAACATCCTCACTGTCGACGTACTCTCCGGAAGCTTCTGAACGACCTGATATGTCCGAAGCAAATTCGCCCGACTTCCACACCGTGCTCGACACCGCCGAGACCGTCGCCGTGGTAGGGTGCTCGGCCACGCCTACGCGCACCAGTCACAAAATTGCCCGCTATATGCAAGAGCGCGGCTACCGCATCGTCCCTGTGAACCCGAACTACGACGAGGTGCTGGGAGAGCCGTGCTACCCAGACCTGCCGAGCGTACCGGCGGACGTCGAGATCGACATTGTCGATATTTTCCGCGCTCCGCAGCACACGGCCACCATGGTGCGCTCTGCGATTGAACGGGTGGAGGAAACGGGGAATCGACCCTTGATCTGGACGCAGCGAGGGGTATCAAGCTCCGAGGCGGAGGAGGTGGCTGAGGAGGCGGGCCT
>PXSX01000255.1:0-1703 GCA_003022655.1 Bacteroidetes bacterium QH_1_64_81
ACGGGGGAGTAGTTCCGAATCCGAGTACCAGATTCGGGGATGGAAGGATGGATGTGCGGACGGATGGATGCACCGTATCTACAACCGTTTACGCTTCCATGGCCTAACGAAGCATGCGGCGGGTGCGCACTGTGCTCGCAGACTCACGGGGCTTCCATCGACCTCGCTGTCCGCTGCCACTCCGTCCTAGAAAGCAACGCGTTCGACGGACTGCATTGCATTCCAACACTTCAATGTTCACTTTGGAGGGAACTGCGCGTCCTCCGTCAAAGCACTTCAGTGCCATGCGCCTCCCTTTCAGTCTTCTTCTCTCGGTCGCCGTTCTTGCTGGGTGCCAGGAAAACACCCAGGAGAGCGCCCAGAACCTGCAGAATCAGGTTGACTCCCTGGAAACCGCGAATGAGGAACTAACGCAGCAGGTTCGAACCCTTCGCGATTCGCTACGGGTGCAGGAAGAGGGGACCGCGCTCAGCCCTCCCGTGTACTTTCCGTCGGGCAGCGCGTGGATTCCGGATCGAGGGCGGCGCCAGCTTGGGGAGCACGCCGCGACGATCAAGGAGAAATATCCGGACGCTGGTTTCCGGGTGCAGGGGTACACCGATCCGGTCCCCATTGGGCCGAGCCTCAAGGATACGTACCCGAGCAACTGGTACCTGTCGGCGCGGCGGGCGGCAGCGGTGGCCCACTATCTCGACAAGAACCACGGAATTCGAACGGAGGGGCTCGAGATCGAAGCGTTCGGCCCCCGAACGCCGGTGGGCGCGGACGAGACGCCGGAGCGACGCCGGGAGGATCGGCGCGTCGAGATTGTGGTCGAGGACGGGCCGTAGGCGGTTGAGTCGTGGGTTGCGAGTCGCGGGTCGTAGATGCTGTGCAGGAGCGGGCAATGGAAAAACCGGCAGAATCCGTGGACGTCCGAGTCTGCTGGTGAACTGACAGCGGTACGGGCTTACGACGCGGCCTGGACCGTAGAATGCCTTCCGAGCGACGAGAGGGCTTCGGGGAGGGCATTGGGATCGTCAATGACGACGTGCGCCCCGTGCTCGTTCAGTAAGAGTTCGTGGTCGTCGGCGTCCACGTAAGGGGGCACGACCCCGATCCGCCACATGTCGGCGGCCTGGGCCGCAGCCATGTCGTCGACCGAGTCCCCAATGTACACGGTCTCGTCGGGCTCGACCGGGCAACCGGCGGCGGCCAGCATGGTCAGGGAGTGCTCGAGGGGAAAGGCGTCGGGCTTCTGACGGTCGCCCTGTTTTTCCTTGGCCACCAGAAGCGGAAAGTAGTTCGTCCAGTTCTGGTGGTTCAGTGTCCACTGCGCTTCCTCCTCGGGTCGACCAGTCACAATGCCCAAGACGTGGCTTTCATTTAGGGTGTCGAGGGTCCTATCGTCGATCAAAGGCGGCTCCTCGGTAATAAATCCGTCCCAGTCGTCCCCCCGGTAGCGATCCTGAAACTCTTCGATCACGCGGCTGATGGGTACCTCCATCGCAGTGTCGGTGATAATGGCGTGCGTGAGCTTCCAGTCGTCCTCAAAGCCGCCGTAATTTTTGTATCGCTGAATGGCATTTTCCCCGATCTTGCGACCGGTGAAGTGCTCGACGGTCTCTTCAATGGCGCGGCGATACGAGCGCGAGACGTCTACGAGGACGCCATCCATGTCGAACAGCAACGCGTTGAGTTGTACGTTCTCGGGCATGGAGCGG
>PXSX01000255.1:1813-5085 GCA_003022655.1 Bacteroidetes bacterium QH_1_64_81
GGCGGAGCTGCGGGTCCTCGCCGTCCGCCTTGATGCCCGGCGGGTTTTCCACCTGAATGTCGGGACGGGCCGGACCGTGCTCCATGTTCTCGTCGGTCTGATGGACGTACCAGGCCCGAAACGGCATGCGCACGTACGACCCGTCGACGAGCCCGGCGCCGCCCGTCGAGATGACGGCGCCAAAAGTGGGCTGCCCCACGAGCGGGCCGTGGTCCAGGTTCTTGAAGGCGTGCGAGAAGATCTCAGCGTTGGAGTAGCTGTTTTCGTTGGCCAGGGTGGCCGCCGGCTTTGTCCATGCCGCATACGGCAGGCGCTCGCCGAACGGATAGTGGTCCTGGTACTCCTCGTGGTTCTGCTGGAGGTCGTCGGTGGCGCCGCGCGGCACAGTGTAGGCGTGGCGACGCACGTTGAGCACGGTCATCAGGTAATCGGTCGTCCAGCCGCCGCCGTTGTAGCGCACGTCGATGATAAGGCCCTCCTTGCCGTGGCCGCTGGCGTAGAGCTCGCGCTCGAAGTGCTCAAAGCTCTCCCAGTTCATGCCCTCGACGTGCACGTAACCGAGACGCCCATCGGAGTACTCTTCCACCAGCGCCCTGCGCTCCTCCACCCACTCGCGGTAGAGTTCATCGCTGAGACTGCCAGTGGGACGGATGCGGACGGTCCGTTCCTCGCCCTCCGGGTCCGTGACGTCCAGGAGGATCTTCTCGTTGACGGTGCCCTCCAGCAACTGGTAGAAGTTCGGCGCGTCGGCCACCGACCGGCCGTTCACGGCGGTGATGACGTCCCCTTCGCGGAGCGTACTGGCCTCCCGGTCGGCTGGGGAGCGGGGCACGACCCGCTGCACCTCGACGCCGTCCTCAACTGGATCGAGCTCTACCCCGAGCAGACCAGTGCGCTCGTTTTGCGTCTCGGCCCGGTCGCCGCCGTAGTAGCCCATGTGACTGGCGTTCAGCTCGCCGAGCATGAGATTTACAACGTCCTGGAAGTCCTGGGTGGTCGACGCGTCCATGGCGCGCGGACGGTACTCGTCGAGGAGGGCCTGCCAGTCCTCGCCGTGAAAGTTGGGGTCATAGAAGCCCTGCCCCAGCGCCCGGCCGACCTCCGCGAAGATTTGGGTGCGCTCCGTTTCGTGATCCACCGTCATGGACGCGGAGAAGGAGAGCTGCTCCAGCTCATTGCTGCCGGTGGGCACGCGCGCCAACTGGCCGCCGGAATGCGTGAACGTAATCTGAGAGTGGTCGGGCGTGAGTCGCACGTTGCTCGGGCTCACATCTTTCTCTGTCACGCGCGTCTGTTCGGAGCCGTCCCACTGGATGTGGTACAGGTCGACCTCCGAGTCGTAGTCGGCCGGACCGGCATCCTGCCCGCCCACAAAGTAGAAGACATCTCCGTCGTCGGCGATCACAGGATCATCTTCGCCGCCGGGCAGGGCCGTCACGCGTTCCAGTCGGTCGTGGATGTTGTCGAGGTCAATCTTGACGGTTGGGGTCTTCTCGTCGTCTTCAGCGTCCTCCTCTTCGTCCTCGGTATCCTCCTCTTCGTCTTCGATCGCCTCCCAGTCGCGCTCCGTCTTCTCCCAGTCCTCTTCCTGAAGCCACGCGAACCAGATGTCGTCGTCGTTGCCACTGCGATCGGAGGTGAAGGCGAGCTTCGAGCCGTCCGGGCTCCATACCGGGTCCGTGTCGCTCTTGGGATGCTGGCTCACGTTGACCGGTCCCATTTCGCCGTCGGCGGCGTGGATGAAGATATCATCGTTGAAGTTGAGGTCGTTCTGGCTGTAAGCGAGCCATTCACTGTCGGGGCTCCAGGCGACGTCGGTCGGGGCATTCCAGCCCTCGACCAGCACGGTCTCATCCTCGAATGTCCCGTCCGAGACGGCAGCTGTGATGAGCTGCCCCTCGCCGTAACTCGTCATCGCCCCCCGACGGAGGGCCACGTGGTCGTAGTCGGGGGCCATCTCCAGCACGCGCTCGTCTTCGGGCGTATCCGTGAGGCGCTCCACGCGGTGCTTCAGGGCCGTGTACAGATCGCCGGGGTGCTCAGGGTCGGCCGACTCAAGCCGATACAGGTCGTATTGGTTGCCGTTGCGGTCCGATGAGAAGACGAGCGTTGAGTCGTTCATCCACGCCACGCTGCGGTCCCGGTACGCGTGCTCGGTGAGGCGGGTCGTGCGGGGCTCGTCCGCTTCGTTCTGCATGAGGAAGAGCTCGCCGCGGAGCACGAGCGCGACCTGCTCGCCGCTGGGGGACACCGCGTAGTCGCGGAGGCCGTCGCTCATCTCCATCTGTTCGGTGGGGTCGAACCGGTAGTCGGCCGGGGCGGACACGTCGAGCGGGCGCGGCTCGCCCCCATTTTCAATGACGTAGACGTCGGTCTGTCGCTCAAACGCCACCACGCTCCCGTCAGTACTGGCACTAAGGGCCCGCACGCCGTCCTCGTCGAACGACGTGACGGCCTCGGGCGCCCCGTCGGCCGCACCCTGATCGGTGACGCTGAGCCGGTGCACGTTGTAGGTGCCGCTCTGCTCGCTGATGTAGTGCAACGTACGGGGACCCGTCCATACCGGATTGTGGTCGTTTCCCGCGTAGGTCGTGAGTTGCGTGTACGTGTCGCGTTCTGTGTCGTACACCCAGAGATTGCGGTCGGCGGGGCCTTCGTAGCCTTTCTTCTCGGTGCCGTTGTACCCGCGTTCGAAGGCGACGAGACGCCCATCGGGCGACATGCGGGGAGCGCTGCCCACGGCATCGAGGAGGCGATCCGGGGTGCCGCCGTCGGCATCCACCGTATGGATTTCGTCGGTCCACTCGGCCTGGGCGTAGGTGCGATCCGTAGTGAAGAGGAGTCGGCCGTTCGGCGTCCAGCCGCCGAGGGCGTCGCCCGTGGAGTGGTATGTGAGGCGCTCGGGCGTGCTGCCGGCAGTGTCCATCACGTAAAGGTCGTCGTTGCCGTAGCGATCGCTGGTGAATGCGATCCGATCGCCCTCGGGGCCCCAGCGGGGTTGCCCCTCGTAAGCCTCGTGGATCGTGAGCCGCTCGGGCGTGCCGCCGTCGGTGGAGACGGTCCAAAGGTCGCCCTGATAAGAGAAGGCGATCCGATCCCCGTCCGGATGGACGGCGGGATGGCGCATGAACGGATCGGTGTCCTGGGCGGCAGTCGGCGCGACGAAGAGGGCAGAGAGGAGAAAAGCGGAGAAAAGACGGGTGTGCATGGAGGAAAAAACTCATTCGATGTAGCGCAGCCTTCTCCTACTTGGCAAAGAGCCTCGGGTTGCG
>PXSX01000256.1 GCA_003022655.1 Bacteroidetes bacterium QH_1_64_81
CCGCTCGGCGGTCCCGGTGAGGGTCACCCTCCAGTCCGAGGCCGGTCGGAACTGGCCTTCCACCGTCCACCGGTTCAGGAACTGGCGTTCGGATCCGGCGGCCCGCTCGGTGAGGCCCCGCACCTGGCGCCACGAGACATCGATTCCGTAGTCCCGTTGCGTCCGAAACACTTCTGCCCGCTGCTCCAGCCGGAGCGACCCATCTATCGTTTGCCCCGGGCGCCGAAATTGCTCCAGGTCCAGCCGATAGATCTGGGTGGGATTCTCCATCCGGCTCTGCTCCAGGACCTCAACCCGGGTTTCAGTCGTGACTTGGCTCAGCCATCGCTTCCACCACGCGTCGTCGCCCTTCCACAACCGCCGGGGCCGCAGGGTAAGGCGGGTGCGGGCCTGCAGGTCGACCACCGATTCGAGCGTATCCGAGGGCACGAACCGCTGCACGTATCGCCCTTCGTTGGGCGTCGTCTCTGGAACGAACTCGTCGATCTGCTGCACGCCGTCGTCGTTCTCGTCACGCCAGACGAACTGGCCGCGTTCGGGCGTCGTTTGCACAAAGATCTCGCGCTGGATCGGCGTTCGCTCGGTGGCGGCGTCGTAGAACAGCCGGGCGTCGACCGCGCGGTCCAGCGGCCGAGCCTGCCCCTCAACCGTTAGAAGGACGGATTCCGTTTCCCGCCGCTGCTCGGTCTGCTGGAAAAAATCGGTGACGTGCCGGCGCCGCACGCCCCCCTGGACCGACGTTCGGTATGGCACGTCCGGATCGTAGGCCACCTCGGTCCGGGCCGTCCACGTCCGCGAAGCCTCCCGAAATGAGCCCGCCGCGACGCCATCTTCCGTCCGGTACTCCAGGCTCCCCGTCGCCCGCAGTGCCCTGTGCTCGTACGAGAGGCCGGGCCGGACCTCCAGGAACCGAAACGACTCGGCCGTGAGGCCGTCCGTGCCGCGCACCTGCTGCCTCCGCCGCTCGCGTTCGACCACGATCCGAGGCTCAATGCGGCCGTCAAGAAAAGGCTGCCGAACCGTCCCTTCCTGTCGCAGCCAGGCCCCGTCGATCTGAGCGGCACGATCGGTGCTGGTGATGGAGAGGGTTCGGAGAGACAGTCGGGGCCATCCTGGTTCCTGGATGGAGAGCCGGCCCCGTCGCCGCCACGCCTCGAAGGCCGACCCCACGCGCAGCCGCCCTCCCCCAGCTTCCAGCGCGGATCCGTTGCCCCAGTCGAGGGTCAGTTGCCCCTCGTCCACCGTTTCGCCCCCCCGATCGCGAAGGCGAGCCGGAAGGCCCGAGCCTCCCCGGGACAGATTCCACTTCCGCCCATACTCGATGGGCCGGGTCTGGTCGAATGTTACGAAGTGTTGCCCTCGGCGGCGGCGCTGGACCTGCCCCGACACCGTTCCCAGAAACACCGAGCCCGCGTCCAGTCGAAGGGGATCGAGCCGGAGGCCCGCCGAATAGGCCCGTCCCCGATCATCCTGCGCGTCGAGATCGGAAAACCGGTTTTGATCGTTTAACGACCCCGCCCACTCCCCGAACATCTCGACGCCGGGAATGGGCTCGATCGATCCCGTCAGGTCAATCAGGCGTTGCCTCGTCGGGGCCGGGAGCGGTTGCACGGGCGAATAGGCCCCGTCGCCCGGACCCACGTACTCGTAGACGACCCCGTTCGTCTCCTGACCGGCCCGCTCGTACGCCCCGTTGCCTGCGCCTACCCGCGTGAAGCGCACCCGAAAGACCGGAGTGCCCGCCGGGGGCGCCTCCTCCAGAGGCACGAAGATCGTATCCTGCTCCCCCTCCGGCGTCGTGATGGGCTCCCGCCGGTAGTGGACGAACGGCGCCTCGGGATCGAACTCGACGCGCCGGGCCCCACTCCGCACCGCCTGCCTGTCACCCGCACGGACGAGTCGAAGCGAATCCTGACGGGACAGGTCGAAGGCCGTCTGGAAGTCGCGCCCGTCGGCCTGGCGCACGACCGTCGCGCCGACGTTGAGCCGAGACGTTCCGTCCTCGCCCCGCCAGGCCCCCGCGCTCACTTGGCCGCCCACGAGCGTGCGGGTGAACTGGGTGGTCGAGTATTGAAACTCGACGGTAATGCGCCGGTCGTCGGTGATAAGGCGGTTGCTGGTGAAGGTAATTTCAGCCTGGGTGTAGTCGATGACATAGTCTTCCGTTCGGCCCCGCATGAGGCGTTCCCCGTCGAGAAAGACCCGTTCCGACCCCGCGATGACGATGATGGCCTCCTCCCCATTGTTGCCTCGCAGGCGGTACGGCCCCTGCACGCCATCTCTCGGCTCTATGTCTTGCGTGCGAAACTGCCCCCGGCTCACCGCCCCGAAGGCCGTGACCGATCCCCCCGTCAATCCGACGCCCGTCCCCAGCCCGTCGCTCTCAACCGATGCCCCCTGCACCTTCTGGGTAAACTGGCCGAACGTGCCCCCGTCGAGGTCCACGTCCACGTCGCCGAGGCGGGCCGTGCCCTGCGGCGCCTCCGCCTCCAAAAACACGCGGTCGAAATCGTCGAGCCGCTGCGTCGTGCCCTCCGGCTGGATCGGCGTGTTCTCATCGGTCAGGAGGGCCCGGACGAACACGCTGTCGGCCACCTCGCCCCGAAGCTGCATCCGCAGCCCCGACTCCACGCTCACGTCGCGCTGCGTCCCGCCCACCACGCCCCGCGAGATGGAGCCGCTCCGCTGGATGTCGATCCCTTCGAACGGATCAAAGCCGGTGGACTCGGCCCCGTCTTCCTCGACGACCGCCACGGCGGCAGAGTCGGGGGTCGCGCTCGTGTCGGGCGCCCGACGTCGGTATACATCCTCGAACGCGAATGGATACGTCCGATAGCTGGCGACGAGTGTGTCGCGGGCCCCAAGGAGATCGTCCCGACCGACCCAGAGGCGGCCTCGTCGTGCGTTGAGCCGGTACTCGGATGTATCGAGCCGGGTGGGCCCCACCCAGATTCGCTCACTGCCCGGCAGCACGAAGGGCCGCAGCTGATAGGGCTGGGGCTGAAAGGTGTCGAGTGTGTCACGGTACCGATCGGGATCCGACAAGACATGGGTTGTGTCCCGACGGTGGTTGGGGCGTGGGTCTTGAGCCACCGCTTCCCCCCCGCAGAGCCCCCCCCCCAATCCACACAGCAGAAGCGCCCGAACGAGCAGCGAAGAGCGATGCACGAAGTGGAAATCCGGCAGACACTGGTGACAGGGGAGGATCCCCCACTCTGCAGCCCCACAAACATCCATGTAGAGCGGACGATCCCGGCGTTACCAGCC
>PXSX01000257.1 GCA_003022655.1 Bacteroidetes bacterium QH_1_64_81
GAGAGGCCGTCGACGTAGTCGATCTCGGGCCGCTCCATCATCTCCAGAAACTGGCGGGCGTACGCCGACAGGCTTTCCATGTAGCGCCGCTGCCCCTCGGCGAAGATGGTGTCGAACGCGAGGCTCGACTTGCCGGACCCCGACACGCCGGTGATCACGACGAGCCGGTTGCGGGGGATGTCGAGGTCGATGGCCTGAAGGTTATTTTCGCGCGCGCCGCGGAGGGTGATGTGCTCGGGCATGCGGGGGATTAGCAGCTTCGTGAGGCGGGGACTCGGACCGGACGTTACCGCCGCGTCCTCGTGTTGCGTATTGCGTGATGCGTGATTCCTGACTTCGACCGGCGGCGTGAATCAACACACGAGAAGTTACACCGTCGGGGCGGGCGGGCGTTTCCCAGTGGAGCGGGGGTGTAACTTCCCGTGACGAAGATGTTGCGGGGGCGTTGCGGATTGCGGGGCGCCGAATGAGAGGATGGTGTCCATGGTCGCCCTGACGCCATCACTCGCTCTCGCGGACAAACGCCGTGTCACGCGTCCAGGGTGCGGGCGCGACGAAGGGCCCCGACGACCGGTTCGTGCCGAAGAACCTCCACGGACCAGTCCGGCACCCGCGTACGGAGGGCGAGGTGAGGATGTCGGCGGCCACCGCGTCGCCGTTCGCCGCCGCCTCCATCACAAGCGGGGCCACGTCTTGAAGGGCAAACTCGTCCCGGTGGACCCGACGAATGAGAGCCTCCCGCCCGCCGATACCCCATCGCTCGTCGACGCGGGCCCGGAGAGACGTGTCGGCCCCGCCGTCGAAGGCCGCCGCCACAGCTCGGAGCCCTGCACGCCCCACGGCGTACCCGCTGCCCGGATCGCCCAGCACGTACCCCCATCCGCCGGTGCGGTGCGTCGTGCCGTCCCGGGCCCGTCCAAACACCACAGAGCCCGTCCCGGCAATGACCGCGAGGCCACTTCCGGAGCCGAAGGCGGCCTCCAGGGCAATGCAGGCATCGTGGACCACCTCTACGTGGA
>PXSX01000258.1 GCA_003022655.1 Bacteroidetes bacterium QH_1_64_81
GCCGACGAAGAGGCCGTGGGTAGCCACGGCGTACACCGTCTCCGCCCCGCCCGCGGCACACGACGCGACCGCCTGGCTTAACGTCCCGCCCGTACTGATCAGATCATCGACGACAATGGCGATGCGCCCGTCCACGGAGCCGACGAGCGCGCCGCCGGTCACCCCCTCGTCTTTCCGCATCTTCTCGACGAACGCCGTCGGCACCTCCCGGTCCAGGACGGCGCCCAGTCCCTCTGCAAACTTTCCGGCCCGCTTCACGCCCCCCTCGTCCGGGGACACCACGACCACCTCCGCGTCGCCGACTACGTCGTTGAGCTGGCGGACGAACAGGGGATGAGCCTCCAGGTGCTCAGTGCGTGCGCGGAACGCGTTTTGGAGCACGGCGAGGTTGTGGACGTCCATGGTGAGGACGCGGTCGACCCCCACGGCCTCGAACAGCCCAGCCACGTAGCGCGTCGTCACGGGTCCCCGCGGCCGGGTTTTGCGGTCCTTTCGCTGGTAGCAGAGGTAGGGCACGACCGCGGTCACGCGCTCGGCCGAGGCGTCGTGCAGGGCCCCGAGCATGAAAAGCAGACGACAGAGCTTGTCGTTGACGCTCCACGTGTCGTCCGCGTAGAGGGACTGGACGACGAAGGCGTCGCGTCCCCGCACGTTTACCTCCGGGCGCACCTCGTGCTCTCCGTCTGTGAAGGTCTGCTCGTGGTGATCGTCGAGCTCGGTGTCGAGCGCCGCGGCGACGGCCGCCCCAAAGTCCCGGCTCTCGGAGAGGGCGAACAGACGGAGGTCGGGGGACATGGAGGCTGCTGTGTGGATCGGGAATTCGGGGAGCGGCAGAAGACGCGCCGGCGCCCAGGTGCGACTCGGAGTGCGTGACGCGTGAAACGTGATCCGTGAGGACGCCGATCAACTGATGATCACGCATCACTCTTCACGCGTCACTCTTCACGCATCACGTTTCACGTATCACGCTTCGCTTCCAGTAGAAGGGAAAAGCTGAGTTACAGAGACAGGCTCCACAGCGTCGGGAGAAGATTCTAGTCTTGCCCCTCCTTCAGGGCCCGCTGCACGAGCTCGTCGGCCGATTGAATGCCAGCATTTTCGCGCAGGACCTGACGGATGGCGCGCTCGGCGTCGGCTTTGTTCAGGCCCAGTTCCGTGAGGGCCTCCAGGGCATCGGCTCGGGCCTCGGCCCGGGCGTCCGATCCGCCGCTGAGCGGCGATGTGTCTTCGAGGACATCCAGGTCCGCGAGGGGATCGCGAAGCTCCACAATGAGGCGGTCGGCCGTCTTCTTGCCCACCCCTGAGATCTGCGTGAGACGGCTCTTGTCCTCCTCCATCACGTGGTCGCGCAGCTCGGTGGGGCTCATCGACGAGAGGGCCGACAGCGCCAGCTTGGGACCCACGCGCGACACGCCGGTCATGGTTTCAAAGATCCTCCGCTCCGCCTTGGTAGCGAAGCCGTACAGTGACTCGTCGTCCTCGCGGAGGTAATGATACGTATGCAGGGTGACCTCCTCGTCGGTGTCCGGAAGGCGCTCGTAGGTAGAGGTGGGTACGTGGACCCGGTAGCCAATGCCGTTCACGTCCACGAGGGCCGACTCCGGGTCCTTGTCGACGAGCGTGCCAGAGACGTAGTCGATCATTGTGGCGTGGGGGGTGTGGTGCGGGGACGTGGGGGAGGCAGCCCCCCCACACGCCTATGCGCCCGGACTTACGACGACTTCTCTGCACGCTTCGCGTCGATCGAGATTTCGGTGTGGGGCACCGCTTCGAGCCGTTCCTTGGCGATCGGCTCGCCCGTCACGCGACAGATGCCGTAGGTCTTGTTGTCGATGCGCTCCAGGGCCCGATCGAGGTAGCCGATGTATTTCTGCTGGCGGGCAATCATGAGGTGGAGCTTTTCCCGCTCCATCGCGTCGGTGCCGGCGTCCGCCATGTGGATGCCGTACGCCGTGTTGTCGTCGGACTGCTCATTGGCCTGATCGACCTGCTTCCGCATCTGTTCGATCTCTTCCTTGGCCTCCCGGCGGCGCTGGAGAATCAGCTCGCGGAAGTGCTCCAGCTCCTCATCAGAGAACGGCGTCTTGCGCTCGGGCTTTCCATCCTCTCCCTCTCCCGACTGTGCGTGGAGGGGAGCGTCTGAAGTCTCGGTGTCGGAATTGGACGTGTCGTTCGCCATGTCTCTCAGATCGGGACTCTGAACGTGAATGCGCGAGTGGTGCCCCGGACAACGCTAGACGGGCCCCTCAGGCGCCCAGTGCCTCGCCGGCCTTGGTCCGCCGGACGCCAATCGTGAGCTGCTCGTCGTCGATTTCGAAGGTCTCGACTGCCTCCCCGGTCGGCGCATCGGACGGCTGCAACTCCAATGCCAGGGTCTCGTTCCGGATCCAGTCGCGGTACTCCGCGACGGCATCGGCAATCTGGGACGACCCCTCGTAGGCGATGTCGATGCGGTCGGTGACCTCGAAGCCGGCGTCCTTGCGCAGGTTCTGGATGCGTTTCACGGCCTCGCGGGCCAGTCCTTCGGCGCGCAGCTCCGGGGTAATCTCCGTGTCGAGCGCCACGGTGACGTCGCCCTCCTGCTCCACGAGCCACCCCTCGATGCCCTCGCTCTGAATGATGAGGTCGTCGGGGCCGAGGGTCACCTCTTCGCCGTCGACCGAGAGGGTGAGTGTGCCGGTCTCCACGTACTCATTGATCGTCTCGTCGTCGAGCTGACGCACCTTCTGGTTGACATCCTTCACCAGGTCGCCCAGCCGCGGGCCGAGGCGGCTAAAGTCCGGCTTCGCCGAGCGGCTCACCACCTCGCTGGTGTGCTCCACGTACTCAATCTCTTTGACGTTCACCTCGTCGAGGATCACGTCCTTCACCTGCTCGACCGCGTCTTCCGGCACGCCGGTGCCGGTCACCACGAGGACGCGCGGCAGCGGCTGGCGGACGTTAATCTCGGCCTGGTTGCGGAGTGAGAGGGTGGTGGAGGCGATAGATCGGGCCAGTCCCATGCGGCGCTCCAGGGCCTCGTCGCGCTCGGCTTCGCGGGCCTCGGGAAAGGACGCGAGGTGCACGGAGTCGGCCTCGCCGCCGGTGACCTCGGTGAGGGTGCGGTAGAGCCACTCGCCGAAGAACGGCGCAATCGGACTCATGAGCTTGGCCGTGGCCTCGAGGCACTCGTAAATCGTCTGGTAGGCCGCTTCCTTCTTTTCGGCAGACACCGTGCCCCCCTGTCCCGCCTGCCCGTTCTGCTCCTCCTTCTTTGAGGCCCAGAATCGGGAGCGAGAGCGGCGAAGGTGCCAGTTCGAGAGCTCCTCTACGAAGTCCTCGACGGCCCGCGCCGCGGTGGTCGGGTCGTACTCGTCGAGTGCTTCTTGCACGGTCTGCGTCGTGGTGTGCAGGCGGCTGATGATCCACTGGTCGAGCTCCGGTCGCTCCTCGACCGGCATCCGGTCGCGCTGATACCGAAAGCCGTCGATGTTGGCGTAGGTCGAGAAGAAGCTATAGACGTTCTCCAGGGTCCCGAAGAAGGTGCGGCGCAGGTCGCGCAGCCCTCGCTCGCTGAAGCGAAGGTTCTCCCAGGGCGGGGCGTTGCTCATCATGAACCAGCGCACCACGTCGGCCCCGTAGTCGTCGATCACCTCGAACGGCTCCACGGTGTTGCCCTCCGACTTCGACATCTTGTTGCCGTCCTCGTCGAGCACGAGACCGTTCACGACGACGTTCTCGTAGGCCACGTTGTCGAAGACGAGCGTGGCGATGGCGTGCAGCGAGTAGAACCAGCCGCGCGTCTGGTCGACGCCCTCGGCGATGAAGTCCGCCGGGAAGTTGGCCTCAAAGTCGTCCTCGTTCTCGAAGGGGTAGTGCCACTGGGCGTACGGCATGGCCCCAGAGTCGAACCACACGTCGATGAGGTCGGGCACGCGGCGCATGGTGCCGCCGTCCGGGCCCTTCCACGTCAGCTCGTCGACGAACGGGCGGTGCAGGTCGATCTCCTCGTCGTCCTCCGGCAACTGGTCGCCACACTTCTCGCGCAGCTCCTCGACGGAGCCGATGACCTCATAGTAGTCGGAGTCCTCCTTGTCGCTCTCCCATACCGGGAGCGGCGTGCCCCAGTAGCGGCGGCGGCTGAGGGCCCAGTCGACGTTGTTCTCCAGCCACTCGCCGAAGCGCCCCTCCCCGATGGCGTCGGGCTGCCAGTTGATCGTGTCGTTGAGCGCCACCATCCGGTCCTTCAGCGCGGTCGTCTCGATGAACCAGCTCTCGACCGGGTAGCTCATCAGGGGCGTGCCCTTGCGCCAGTCGTGCGGGTAGTTGTGGAGGTAGGTCTCGTGCTTGTAGAGGCGGCCCCGGCGCTTGAGGTCGTCGGTGATCGCCGTGTCCGCGTCCTTGAACCACATCCCCTCCACGAGCGATGCCTCCTCGGTGAACGCGCCATCCTTGTCGATGGGGTTGAAGAGGGGCAGGTCCTCCTCCTGGGCGACGGCGTAGTCCTCTTCGCCGAAAGCGGGCGCCATGTGAACGACGCCGGTGCCCTCCTCGGTGGATACCACGTCGGCCCCGAGGACGTACCACGCGTCTTCGCCCGGTGTGGCACGGTCGGTGAAGTAGTCGAAGAGTAAGAGTGGCTCGTACTCGGTTCCGATCAACTCTTCCCCCGAGAACGTCTCCTCGACCGTGTAGTCCTCATCGATCACCTCGTCGAGCAGGGCCTCCGCAAGGATCAGCTTCTCTGATCCCTGATGGGGGTCCTCGTGGTGGATCTTGACGTAGGTGAGGTCCGGCCCCACGGCGAGCGCCGTGTTGGAGATGAGTGTCCACGGCGTCGTGGTCCAGGCGAGGAAGCAGGTGTTCTCCTCGCCCGCCACCGGAAAGCGGACGTAGACGCTGGGGTCCTGCGTCTCCTCGTAGCCGAGGCTCACTTCATGCGACGACAGCACGGTGTGCGAGCCGGGGCTGTACCACTGAATCTTGTGTCCCTTGTAGAGCAGGTCCTTCTCCTCGATCTGCTTGAGGAGCCACCAGACCGACTCGATATAGTCGGTCTCGAAGGTGACGTAGGGGTCGTCGAGGTCCACCCAGTAGCCCATCCGCTGCGTGAGCGTGTCCCAGAGGTCCTTGTACTCCAGGACGCTCTCGCGGCAGGCGGCGTTGTACTTCTCGATGCCGTACTCCTCCACCTGCGCCCGCGTCTCCAGCCCCAGCTCCTCCTCAACTTCAATCTCGACGGGCAGGCCGTGGGTGTCCCAGCCGGCCTTCCGGTCCACCTGGTAGCCCTGCATCGTCTTGTAGCGGCAGAAGATGTCCTTGATGGCCCGGGCGAGGACGTGGTGGATGCCGGGGGTGCCGTTGGCCGTGGGCGGGCCCTCGTAGAACGTGAACGTGGGCTGGCCTTCGCGCTCCTCGATGCTGCGGGCGAAGATGTCGTGGTCGTTCCACCAGTCGAGAACGTCCTCTTCGAGATCGGGGAGCGAAAGTTGGTCGGGCGTATCGAACTGCGCCATGGGGGTCGTCAGAGATGCGGAAGTGAAACGTGAACAGCAGAACTCAACGACGCGGCGCAGGCGGATGTTCTTGCCGACGACTCCATGGCCCCCCCCGTCCGCGCGACCTGTCGATGGTGGTGCCGGTGGCTCTGTTTGCGGCAGTGTGACTCTGGCAGCGGCGCCCGTAGGCGACCGTGGTGGCGGGGCCGTCGGACGACTAGGTGTAACTGCTGCTGTGGGGACCCATCGGGATCGGCTGTTTTATCGCCAGCGCCGCCCTCCTGCAGTCGTTGCGCCCCAACTCCCGGAATCGGTGACACGGAGCGCTACGGGCCAAATGAAAAGCTCACGCCGATCCGAACCGACGCTCCGCCGATCGAGAAACGATCGCTTTCGGTCGTCCGCCGCCTCTCTTCTTCACGTCCGGGCGGGCGTCGCACGGTGCGCGTCATTTCCCCGCGCTCGTGGACGTAATCCACTCGAACAGGGTACTCTGCCGACAGGCTCACGTGCGGATGAACGAACCACTCCACGCCAATTGCCCCTCCGATTCCGAGCCCGTATTCCGTGGTCTCTGAGTTCGTTTTTTCGATCCTGGATTCATCCTCAGAGCGCTCGGTCTCTTCCTCTGTGGACCTGGAATAACTGACCCGTGGCCCAACGCCTGCAAACAGGAAAAACCGCTCGGCGGTCTTGAAATACCACACGTACTCCCCAGAAACCGCGTAGCGTTGAGAGTCCTGTTCCGCCCCGAAAAGAGGGATCCCTGGAACCCAGAAAGCGCTCCCTCTAGGCCCGTTGCTTCGTACTGCAGTCCCCATCCGCCCTTCTGAAACGCAGGTGGATGGTCGCGGGCCGTGGTGTCACTCTCGGACTGAGCCTGGGTCAGCTGGGCCGGGTGGAGACATGCGAGGAGGCACACGACGGACAGCAGGCGCAAAAGCGGGGAGGACATGGGAGCTGCGTGCTGATTCGAAAGAAACCGCCGTCTCTACCCCACGGACGGCGCGTGTCTCGCCATGAGATGCGGCGAGGCGCACCGCGTGGGTACCCCAAAGATTCGATAAGGACCGAAAAAACTGCTCCTCACAGCACGAAGAATACCGGATGTCCGGGAAGACCTCAAACGGATCTGCCTCGTCCTAGTAGTGGACTCATTCCGCTGCGGTCCAGCGCATCGATGGACGCAGCCCCAAGGTCAACAAGACCACTCCGAGCGTTCCGTAGATGAGTTGCAGCGGCGGCATGGAAAAGAATGGAGGAGTGGAAGGACAGAGGCAGTGGCTCAAACATCCGT
>PXSX01000259.1 GCA_003022655.1 Bacteroidetes bacterium QH_1_64_81
CTCTCCGAGACGCTCGGCTGGATGACGCGGGAGGTGCAGGAGGGCCTGCGCCGCCGCACGGAGGAAGGCCCCTCGCCCGAAAAGGCGGAGCAGAACGATGAGCGGTCCGAGTGGGCGCTTACGGGGGTCGACGAGGGGGAGATCGAGACGCACCGGCTCAAATTTGAGGACAATACCCAAGACTCAAACCTGCAGGTGCAGCGCCAGCCTTTTGAGGAGCCGGATCCCGACTCGCTCGACCTCTCGGCCCAGGAGGAGGAGCTGCGCAAAGAGTGCTCGGAGCTCGCCACGCAGGTGGCCCACGCTTTGGAAAATCGCGGCATGGATATCCACATCCGCGACGTGCACGCGAAGGCCAAGGACCGCTTCCGCAAAGCCCAGTCCGACATGAGCCTGAAGCTGCTGAAGCGCAAGAAGAAGTGGCTCCAGCGGTGCCTTCGCAGTAAGCGGCTGGTGTAGGGCCGGGCGACGACTGCTCGGCCGTTCCCGACCCAGGCCCGAGGCTGCCAGACGAAGCTCCCGTCCGAACCCCCCATCGGTGTTGACAAAGACCGTTGGTTTCTCCGATCTTAACATCTGCGGGCAGACGAGAGGGGTCTCCACCGTCTGGGGCGTGTCGGATTCGGACTCACCAACTCTCTCTTATCATGAACCGTCGCGTCAAACGACAAATCCTTATTGCTCTCGGTGTCTTCGCCGGCATCGTTCTTCTCTTCGTGGCCATTGCCCAGATTGGAGGGTAGGTGCACCGGGCGAACTCGGACCGGCAGAGTGTATTTGGGAGGGATCTGTACGCTTGGGGGAGGGGTGCGGGTCACACGGTGCCACTCACAACATTCCGGTGCATTTCACCGAGTAGGCGGGGTAGCGGTTGTCCTTGGTCGCCGCAGTGCGGGTCATGTTTCGACGGGTGCGCACGCATTCCCGCACAGAATCCTCCCCCCATCGACGACATTCTGAAGGCGGACGAGTGATGCGTGAGGAATGATACGGGACGTGCGAGCGTTCGTCTCTCACAAATCGCGCATCACGTTTCACTTCTCACGTTTCGGCTGCAGGCGGCGGAGGCGGCTCCAGCGAAAGATGCCCGCATTGTGCCCGTCGTCCCACGTGATGCGGATGCCGACGCTCCCCGCCGACTCAATGTCGAGGTCCGTCCATCGCCGGTCCGGGGACGCATCGGCGGCGCCGGGCGGCGCGACCTGCTCAACGGCTTTGCCCCCGCAGTTGGCGCACGGGCAGGCGGCCCGGAGCCGGTTCAGTGGAAAGACCGACGAATGTCCATCGGCCCACTTCACGGTGAGGGTCTGGGCGTCGATGTCGACCTCAATACGGGTGGGATTGGGAACGCTCATAAGGCATCCGCAGCAGCACAGGAAAGACCGGGAAGGGGCCACATAAAAAACGCCGGACCCCTTACGGGATCCGGCGGGAGACTATGGAGTGTTAAGGTCCGGATGCGCTCGGGACCGGCGGCGGTGTCATTCTTCGTCCTGAAACGGATACACGTCCTCGAGCAGCGCCTGCAGCTTGGTGCGACCACGGTTGATGCGGCTCTTGACGGTGCCCATGGGCAGGCCCGTGATCTCCGCAATCTCGTCGTACGCGAGCTGCTGGATGTCGCGCAGGACCACGACCTCGCGGAAGGCCGGCGGAATCTCGTTCATGGCCTCCTGGATGTAATGATCCTGGATCGTGCTCTCCGCATGCTTGTCGGGAGAGAAGGACTCATCCGGAATCTCCATCTCGTACTCCTCGTTGTCCCGGTTCACGGATTGGATCGACTGCATCCGCCGCCGCTTCCGCTTCCGGTATTCGGAGCGCGCCAGGTTCCCGGCAATGGTGTAGAGCCACGTCGAGAACTTCGCGATGCGCCGGTAGGAGTGGCGGTTCCGGTGTACCCGCAGGAACGTCTCCTGGAGCAGGTCCTCGCACCGCTTCTTGTCGCCCAGGAAGCGGTAGAGGTACTGCATCAGGCGGTCGGAGTACCGTTCCACGAGAATGTTGAACGCCTCCACGGTCCCGGCCTGAAACTGCGACATCAGGTCCTCGTCGCTCATCTCCTGCAGAGCCTCATGCTGATTGAAGGCGCTGCTATCCTTCGAGGTTGTTTTTTTGGTGACAACTTCCGCTTTGTCCTTCGCCATATACGCGTAGAAGGAATCTGTGCTGGGGTGCCGAACGTAGGGAGTGCGGCGCTTTCAGAACACAATATTGAAAGGAATTCGCTAAGTCGCAAGCGGAAAATGCTACAAATTAGCTACCTCGCCGCATGTTCCTGAACGCATAACAGTGGAGGATTATTGCAGTACAAACTGTGGGCCAAAGGGGGGCTTTTTGGAAAGCGATCTCCAAGATTATGTGAAGGGCATGCGAGTTCCGCCGTAACGGCAGAGAGGCCCAGAACGCAGGCTTCTCACCCGACGATTCGTCGGACTGTCGGAAAAACTCGGGTGGCGATTTTCCGCTCTGTTCTGCTACTTGTGGTAGCGTCCCGCGTAGTTCTCTCAACACATATGTTCCCCGTCCACAATCATGTACGCTTTCCCCCTCCGGCTCCACGGTATTTTGCTTTTTGCAGGAGCAGTTCTTGGCTGGGCGTGCCTGTCCGTTACGGCGCTCGGGCAAGACACGCCGTCCTCCGAGACGGCCCTCGTGATTCATGGCGGGGCCGGCTCGATCAGCCCCGACGAGATGAGTGATGACCGAGAGCAGGCGTACCGATCCTCCCTCCAGACGGCCCTGCAGGACGGAAACGAGGTGCTCCAGAATGGGGGAAGCGCGCTCGATGCCGTGCAGGCGGCTATCACGACGATGGAAAGCGACACGCTGTTCAATGCGGCACGGGGGGCGGTGCTCACGAGTGAGAACACCGCCGAGCTCGATGCTGCCATCATGGACGGGAAGACGCGCAACGCCGGGGCGCTCACAGGCGTGCGGACCGTGAAGCACCCCATCCGCCTGGCCCGGGCCATCATGGAGGAGTCCTACCACGTGATGTTTGCGCAGGACGGGGCCGAGGCGTTCGCCGAGCAGCAGGGGCTCGACCTGGTCGAGAACGACTACTTCATTACGGCCTCCCGTCGCTCGGGGGACGCGCCGGGCTCGGCCGACCCGCCCGCATCGGCGGCGGAGGGCGAGAAGTTCGGCACCGTCGGCGCCGTCGCCCTCGATGACGGGGGCAACTTGGCGGCGGGCACCTCCACCGGGGGCATTTCGGACAAGGAGTTTGGGCGTGTGGGCGACTCCCCGATCGTCCCTCGACGAGGCTGCCCAGGCGGCGATCGATGAGATTGAAGCCCTGGGCGGGATCGGGGGCGTCATTACGCTCGACCGCGACGGCAATATGGCCACGCCCTTTAGCACGCAGGGAATGTTTCGGGCCCACGTCGACACTGAGGGCGACACGTCGGTTCGGATCTTTGACCGGGGGAGCGGGGAGTAGCCCCTCAGGGCCGGACTCGGCAAGACGAGAACACTGTCGGGGCCCCACCACGATCATGGTTCGCTCCGCAGCTCCGACCTAACCCGGATTTCTCACGGGACGCTACTGCGACTTCAGAGGCGGCCCAATCTGCTCATGTTTCCTCCTCGACGATGTGTGGCATCGCCTGCGGTGCGCAAATGGCATCTTGAACCGCCTCTTGTGTCTCGCTACGCCTCTCGTGAGAAAACCGGGCTAAAACCAAGCACATGGGACAGGGGCATCGGCGGTACGGGCATTTGCAGTGAACGCCCGTCGTTCTATTCCAGGCGGACCTTCGCCGAACGAAAACCGGCGCTTGCCTCCAAGTGGAGCCCTCACCCTCGTATAACTCATGGGATCAAGGCAGACCAGAGCAACCAAGGCGGGGACGATGTCCCCGTGGAAATTCGACTATGCCCTGACTTCTCCTTCCCGGTATCGGGACGGAGACACTCCAAACTCCTTCCGGAACGAGCGGGAGAAGTAGGACTGGCTGTTGAACCCGACCGCGAAGGCCACCTCCCCGATCGTCGCGTCCTCTCGTTCCCGAAGGAGCCGGGCCCCGGCCTCCAGCCGGCGACGACGAATGAGCTGCACCGGCGTCCGATCGTAGAGGTCCTTCATCCGACGCCGCAGCTGGGAGGCGCTCAGGGCCGTCGCCGACGCCAGCTCCGACACTCCGAACTCCGGATCGGTCAGGTGCTCCGCAATCGTCTCCTCGATCTGCTCTTTCAGCGAATCGGCCTCGGCGGTCGGCGGGAGCGCCGCCTCCGCATTCTCGATCCCTTCGGCACTGAGTCCCGAGTCCTCCGCTGCCGGACTCCTGGTTGCCCCGTCGCCTCTCTCCGCCCGGAAGGACTCACGGAGCGCCTGCCGCGTGGCAATCAGGCTTTCGACCCGCACAATCAGCTCCTCCGGCTCGAAGGGCTTGGTGAGATACGCGTCTGCTCCCACGTCAAATCCCTCCACCTTGCCTTGGAGATCGGCGCGCGCCGTGAGAAAGATCACCGGCACGTGGTCGATGTCCGGATCCTCCTTGATTTTCCGGCACAGTTCGAACCCGTCCACCTCCGGCATCATCACGTCGGTGATCACCAGATCCGGAAGCACACGGCGGGCCAAGCTATATCCCTCGGCCCCATCGTGAGCCTCCTCCACCCGGTACTCCGGCTCCAGGTGAGATCGCACGAGGGTGCAAATGACCGAGTTGTCGTCGATCACGAGAACCGTCGTCCGGTCTTCAGGGTCGGCGTCGCTCTCCGCATCGGTTCGGTCTCCGGAGCGAGCCCCCCGTTCGGGCAGGGCCTCCTCGCCGGGGAGAGGGCCCTGTCCCGCTGAATTGGGGAAAGAGGGAGGCTCAGGCGTCCGTCCCCCCGTGGCATCCGGGGTGGACTCGCTCGACACTGCTTTCCGGGAAAGCGCCAGGACGTTCTGGGCCTCACTGTTCAGAGAGGAAGACTCTGTGTCGCCGTTTGCACGATGGTCGCCCTCCTCCTGTCCCGCAGCAGGCCGGCGAGGAAGCCGGACGGCAAACTGGCCCGTTTCTCCGTCCGAGCGGCTTACCTGGAGGTGACCGCCGTGCAGGTCGGCCAACTCGTCGACGAGACGAAGCCCAACGCTCGTGCTGACGGCTCCCGGCTCTTGAGCAGGCTCTTCCTCGATCGACCACTTGAACGGCCCGGTCTCCCGTTCCGAACGCACCGTGGCCCCGGTGTGCTCGACGAGAAGCTCGAGGTCGGCGGTGGGTCTGTCCGCATCGGTCCCGCCATCCTCCCCGTTTCGGTCCGGGGTGGGGCGCACTGTCACCCGAATCGACTCGCCTTCGTCGGTGGCCCGGAAGGCTCCGGACAGAAGGTTGGCGAGAATCGTTTCCATCTTCGACGGGTCAAACCAGGCCGTCGGGTCCTCGAGGGCCGATTCGAACTCGAGGGTCACGTTCCGGCGCTCGGCGAGGCTTTCGAAGGAGCGCACCCCCCGAGCCACGAACGCCGGGAGATTGTCCTTCGTGGACGTGAGGACCATGTTGTCCGTCTCCAGTTCCGCCAGGTCGAGCAGCTGATTCACGAGCCACAGGAGCCGGGTCCCGTTCCGCTCGGCGACGCGGAGCTGGGTCCGCACGTCCTCACCAAGGGCCCCGTATCTTCCCTCCAGCAACGTGTCAATCGGACCGAGGGTGAGGGTGAGGGGCCGCCGGAACGCGTGGCTCACCTCTTCGAGAAACTGCGACCGGGCCGTCCTCATTTTTTTGAGTTTTTCGGTCCGGCCAGTGGCCGCATCGAGGGCCTCCTCCAGCTCCTGATTTTCGGTGCGGAGTGCGTCGATCCGGTTCCCTGCCCGTCGTTGTAGCCCGCGGAGGCGAATCCAGTGCAGAACGCCCATCGCTGCCGCTCCGGCCCCAATGAGGAGCACCGGCCTCCATCCCATCCCGGTCGGCATCGTGACGGCGACAGCCAACCCGAGCAGGACGAGCAGGGACACAAGCAGACCTCGTATCCCGACGCCTCCCGGCGGGACGTCCTGCAATGGATCGGGGTCGATGGCAGAGTTCATGGGACACAAAACAGCTCGGGGATCGAGATTCCGCTCCCAGACGTGCCACACATCCCTCCGAAGACGAGAGAGAAGCAACTTCGGAACGCCGATTGGCCACGACGGAAGCGCGAATGGGACCCGGCGAGGCGGTCTAGATCGAAAATGGAATGCAACGAGCCGGCAGGGGAACGAGGAGAAAAACTCGTGCCAACACCGCTCTCCGGGCCAGAACGCACGCTTCGGTGCCTAAGAGCCCATTTGAAAATTATTTCCTGAGGCCTCAGAACGCGGAATTTAGTGGAAAATCATACCCAGTCAGGGATTTTCAAATAGCCTCTAAGCAATCACCCGGAGAGATATCTGTGTAGAAATGAAACCTCGCTCCCGCGAACCCCCCTTCACAAAGCGGAACCCTGTTCCTTTTTTACCCCGATGAAGGAGGAGCAGGCTCCCGGAACTCGACTTCTCTTGGTTCCGCGTCCCCGAGGAGTGCCGTCAGGACCCCTCTAAGAGCGACCTCTCGGTTTCGAAAAGCAGTGCAGACCGGGGGTCACCGGATTTTCACGCCAGGCACTTGGCAAACCCGTTTCGGACCACGACCCTTGTAACGGTGATTGATGGACTCTAGAAAGACACTTCTTGCAAACTGAGCGGGCTGCAGTTCGAAGAGGACCTGCGTGCCCCCCTCCAATTCTCCATCAATCCTCCGCTGCTCTTTTCCAATGTTTTCCGACGGAATGACGCCCCGCGACAAGCTCGAATCGATCGCAATTAATCTCTGGTGGAGCTGGGACCCCGAGGCCCGCGCCCTCTTCCGGCGCCTCAACCCCG
>PXSX01000260.1 GCA_003022655.1 Bacteroidetes bacterium QH_1_64_81
TCGATGCGGGCAAAGACAAGACTGGGAGGGCGACCCTCTACCTGTGGACGGTCCCCGAAGAGGTTCCGAGCCGTCTGCTGGAGACGGGCGATAAACCGTAGTCATCACACTTCTCGTCCACGGTGCGGGTCCCGACGCAGACCCCGGTTGGGGGGCGGGGGCGCCTTGATTTCTATCCGACGGCGGCTATTGGAGGTTCAGGTCGGGCACCGGCACCGGTTCGCCCGTCTCCACGTCCACCCACACGAGGACCGCCGTGCTCACGGCCACCCGCTCGCCCGAGTCCTTGAGTGCCGCGTCGTAAATGTTCTTCAGGCTCGACGTGCCGGGCAGGGTGGCGTGCACGTCGATCACGAGCGTGGCTGGGTGGACGAGCGGCTGCTTAAAGTCGCACGAGGCCTCGGCGAGCACCGGTCCCGAGTCGACAAAGAGCGGCCCGTCGAGCGTTGCCCCCAGCCAGTCGACCCGCGCCTCCTCGAAGTAGGTGAAGAAGCGGCTGTTGTTGACGTGCCCGCCCGCGTCCATGTCGCCCCAGCGGACGGCAATCTCGGTCGTGTGGACGTGCTGGGCGTCGTCGGGAAGCAACGCCGGGGCGTCAGGCATCAGGCAGACGGGAGCTGGTGAGTATCGATGAACGGGGAAGACCACTCATTTCCTCACTCCCCATTCCACATTCCATACTCAGTACAGCGCCATGTCGAACGTGCGGCGGTGCTCCTGGGTGAGGGGATGCTGTTCCCCGAGCAGCGTGAAGAGAGCGATGCAGGCCTTGCGCGCCCCGTCGTCGTCGTAGTCGCGGTTGGTGCGCACTACCTCGATGAAGTTCTGGAGGGCCGTCTCGACATCCTGGTCGTCCAGCGCCTCGATGGCCGCCACGTACGTATCCTTCACGCCGTTCTCCGGGAAGGACGACGGGTCCTCGCCCCGCTCCAGGAGGCGGAGGATCGTCCGGACGCTTTCACGCATCTGGCGAAGATCGGGGTCCGCCACCTCCGCCTCGTCGGCCAGCACCCGGGCGCGATCGGCGTCCCTGAACACAAGCGCCCGCGCCACCAGGACCTGGGCTTCATCGTGCTCGGGATTGTCCTCCAGCACCGGCCAGAGCAGATGCTCGGCCTCCTGATGATTGCCTTCGTCGAGCGCCTCCTTCGCCTGGTCAATGCGGCTTTTCTCTTCGCTCGGAAGGTTCTCGTCAAGCCAACGTTGGATCTGGTTCTCGGGCTTCACGCCGGTAAACTCGGCCTCCACCTCCCCGTCCACGAACAGCTTCACCGCCGGAATGCCGCGGACCCCGTACTGCTGAGCGGGAGCCTGATTGTCGTCCACGTTCACCTTCACGAGGGACCAGTCGTCGGCCTCTTCGGCCAGCGACTCCAGGACCGGGCTGAGCTGCCGGCAGGGGCCGCACCACGGTGCCCAGAAGTCGACGAGCACCGGGTCGTCCGCGCTCGCGTCGATTACGTCAGTTTGGAAGTTGTTGACCTCGTAGGACATGGCAAAAAGATGGCTGATGGAGGGACACGACGGAAGACTTGGACGAATCGAGGCTTAAATCATTCCGGGCCCCACGAGAGTTTCGAATGTGGCGGCCTCGTCTAGGATGGATAACACCTGTAAGGAACGTTCGTAGAAACATTCCATCGTTCCGCTTCTCAGCCAGAGGGAGAGCGTCCAGCCATGAACGATTCTGCGCCGGTACTGTCTCCGGACGACGTGGACCGCATCGTGACGCACATGAACGAGGCCCACACCGAGGACTTGGTCCGTTGCGTGCAGGCCTACACCGACGTGCCGACGGTCGAGGACGTGCACATGACGAGTATTGACGCGTACGGTTTTGACCTGACGGTAGACCGCGGAGAGGCGACCGTCCCGGTCCGCATCGATTTCGATACGCCCCTGGAAACGGCTGGCGATGCCCGGTCTACGCTCGCAGAGTTGGCCCTGGCGGCCCGTGGCAACGCGGAACGATGATGGAATCTCGCGCCGCCGGGTCGGTGAGGAAAGGATCCCCGCGATCATTTTCGGGTACAGACGTGTCCCTTGTTCTGTAGCTTGAGCCCGATTTCACCCATGTACGCACTTGTTGAGCGACTTCGGAACTGGTGGCAGGCCCGTCGCACACGTCGGATTACAGAAGAGAAGGTCCGAGAGCGAGTGCAGCGGGGCGCTGCTTATCTCGATGAGATGGACCCGGGCTGGCATCGCCAGGTCGACCCCAACACCCTGGAGCTTGGAAGTGGACGTCAGTGTGTGCTGGGCCAGCTCCACGGGGAGTTTCGTCTTGGATTGGGGCGTTCCCGCCTCATCAGTTTGTCGAGCGCTCCGCGGGCCAGTCTCTCGCCGGTGGCGTATGGCTTCAAGTGCGTAGAGGGCGTGTCCGACGAATGGCAGGCCCGCGACTACGAGCTCCTGACGGCAGCATGGCGCAACGCAGTACTGGCGCGCACGGTCGACGACAGCCGGGGAGATGGCCACGTGGGCGACTCCATCCCTGAGTTGTCTGTTGCGGAGCCGACGAGCGATTCCGAGCTTGCATCGGTGTAGTCAATTCTTCAGGCGGAGGCTACTGACTCTTGTGTCTGTCCGGGAGCCGCCTCCATGGCTGAGTGGAACAACGCGTACCGCAGGCCGTCGGCCAGGGCCTGCCAGCTCGCGTCGAGGATGTTTGCGGACACCCCCACGGTGTTCCAGGTGCTCGTGCCGTCGCTGTGCTCGATGAGGACGCGGACTGTGGCCGCCGTGCCGTCCTGTGGCGTGAGCACCCGCACCTTGTAGTCGGAGAGGCGGACGGCATTGAGCGAGGGGTAAAAGGAGTGGAGGGCTTCCCGCATTGCGTTCGAGAGGGCGTCGACGGGACCCTTGCCCTCGGCCACCGCCAGGGTGCGCTGGTCCTGCACCGTGAGGGCGAGGGAGGCCTCTACCGTTTGCTCGCCGTCGTCGTCCTGCCCGCTCCACACGCGCATCCGGTCTAGCCCGAAGAAGTCCGGCACCTCGTCCTGGATGGTGCGGAGGAGCAGTTCGAAGGAGGCCTCCGCGCCTTGAAACTCGTAGCCGAGGTGCTCCAGCTCTTTGATCCGCTCGACGGCCTGGGCGGCGTCGTCCGAGCCCAGGTCGATGCCCAGCTCCTCGGCCTTGTACCGAATGTTGCTCCGGCCCGACAGGTCGGACACGAGCGCTCGACGCCGGTTGCCCACGGCGTCTGGTTCGATGTGCTCGTAGGTGCTCGGTTCCTTCATCACTGCCGATTCGCCACCTCGTTCGTGAAGCGGGAGAGGTCCACGAGGGCGTCGAGTTGGTCGGACGGTACGCACTCAAAGTTCATTTTGAGCTGCAGGTCCGGGATGACCGCGCAGAGGTCGGCGTTGCCGCAGCGTTCGCCGAGGCCGTTGATCGTACCCTGCACGTGCCGCGCCCCCGCCCTCACGGCGGCGAGGCTGTTGCCCACCGCGCAGCCCCCGTCGTTGTGGGCGTGGACGCCGAGGGTCGTATCAAGCTCATCGTGGATCGTCGCGGTCACCTCGTGGACCGCGTGGGGCAGCGAGCCGCCGTTTGTATCGCAGAGCACGAGCGTGTCGGCCCCGGCCTCGGCGGCGGCCCGCAGCGTGCGGAGGGCGTACTCGGGGTTGTCGGCGTAGCCGTCGAAGAAGTGCTCGGCGTCGTAGATCACGCGTGTCCCGTGCTCGCGCAGAAACGCCACGGAGGAGCGAATGAGGTCCAGGTTCGTCTCCAGCGAGACGCCAAGGGCCTGCTCCACGTGCAGGGTCCACGACTTGCCGAAGATGGACACCACGTCGGTGTCGGCCTCAGTGAGGGCCTGCAGGTTGTCGTCGTCCGACGGGGAATTGGAGGCATGCCGGGTGGAGCCGAACGCGCAGATCGACGCGTGGGGCCACTCGGCGTCCTGCGCCTGCTCGAAGAAGGCCTGGTCCTTTGGGTTGGAGCCGGGCCAGCCGCCCTCGATCACGTCGATCCCGAACGCGTCCAGGCGGCGAGCAATGCGCATCTTGTCGCGGGCCGAGAGGGTGACGTGCTCGCCCTGCGTGCCGTCGCGGAGGGTGGTGTCGAA
>PXSX01000261.1:0-2089 GCA_003022655.1 Bacteroidetes bacterium QH_1_64_81
ACCCATCGACCCCAACACCCATGAGCGACGACGAGCCCACAATTACCGTCACCCGCGGGACCCGAAGCGAGCAGTCGAAGCGCAAGCGATCGTCGTCCACGGACCGATCCCAGTCGTCGGGCTTCGGTCTGCCGGGGCCCGGTGCCGTGATTTCGGGCGCGGTTCGCGGCGTGCGCACTGCGTGGTGGGCCGGGCTCGGCCTCGTCGCCGCGGCCCGGGATTCGGGCATGCAGGTGTTCGAGGCGCTCGTGGAGGAGGGCAAGTCGTGGGAGCAGGCCCAGCGCGAGCGTCGGGAGCAGGTAGCCCGGCAGGTGCAACAGAGGGCCGAGGAGGACGACGACGTGGTGGAGACGATCGAGGAGCGGGTGCGCGACGAGGTGAACAATGCCCTCCAGCGCGTCGGAAGGCCCCACCGCGACGAGGTCGACACATTGCGCGAGCAGGTCGACGCCCTCAGCGAGAAGGTCGAGCGGCTTAAGACGCTCGCAGACGGCAACGGCGACTAGGCTGCCGTGTCAGATTCAGTTCCTGATCCGTCCTCCGGTAGCGCGTCCCCCGACGCCGGCAGCAGATCGGCGGCGAGCCGCTCGAACTCGTGCTGGAAGCCGTCGATCATCACGTCCGGATCCGGGATGAGCCCCGCGTCGCAGGCGATGCCGAGCCGCACCTCTCCGTCGTAGCTGAAGATGCTGACGCCCAGGCCCACGTGCCCGGCCCGCGGCACCCACGGCATGATGTGCTGCACGCGGCGCCCCTTCATGTGCAGCGGTTCCTGCGGCCCCGGCACGTTCGTCATCACCGCGCTGGCCTTGTTGCTGAGGTGACGCACGGCCCGCTCCTCCACGCTCAGGGGCACGTAACCGAGCCCCTCCAGCACGCTGAGTGCAGCGACTGCCTCCGCCGACGCCTTGATCTCGTCCATCTGCTGCTTCACCGTCAGCACGCGCTCAAGGCGATCGTTGAGGCCCACGGGCAAGTCCAGAAACACAAGCCCGAAGCGGTTGCCGAGCCGGAAGGCCTGCTCCGGCGGCCGAAGATTTACCGGAATGAGAGAGCGTACGACCACCTCGTCGGTCGGCTCGTCCTGGGCCTTGAAGTAGTACCGCAGGGCGCCCGCCACGGCCCCGAGCAGCACGTCGTTCACCTTCGCGTCGACGACCTGCCCGATGCGTTTGATGCGTGCCAGGTCCAGCGGCTCGGACCACGTCGCCCGCTGCGCCACGCCGAGCTCGCCCTTGAGCGGCGTGTCGGAGTCGCGGGGGAGGGACAGAAACTTCGACAGGGCCGCCCCGAAGCTGAGGCCCTGCTTCACCCGCCGCAGAGCGTGAGACGGATTGATGAGCGACCGGGCGCTCTCCGTCAGCAGGCGCCGGCCCGTCGCCACGGTGCCCTGCACGGTCTTGATTGCGCCGCGGACCACGCCCGGTAGCAGATGGGAACGGTCCTCGGTGTCGGGGAACCGCGAGGGGTCGAAGTACTCGTCGGCCAGGGACAGAAGCACCTGCAGCAGCGCCATCCCATCGCCAATGCAGTGGTGGAGGCGTGTAATGACGGCGCTGCCCCCTTGGTAGTCCTCGATCAGCTGCATCTCCCAGAGCGGCTTCGACCGGTCGAGCGGGTCGCTCATGAGTTCGCTCACCCGCTCCTTCAGGGCCGCGCGGTGGCCCTCCCCGGGCAGGGCCGAGCGGCACACGTGCCGGTCGAGGTCGAAGTGGGGGTCGAGCTCCCAGTAGGGGGAGCCGTCAGGGTCGCGAACCCGCTGTCGAAATCGCGTGAAGCCGAGAAAACGCTCCTCAAGAAGCTCCTTGAGCGTCTCCACGTCCATCGGGTCCTCGAGCACCAGGACGGCTGTGATCGTCATCCGATTCGTCGGCTCGTCCATGCGCAGCCAGGCCGTGTCGACGCCGGAGAGAGGCTTGTGGGGTTTCATTGCGGGGGAGGAACGACGGAAAAGAGAATGGAGGTACAGGAAAGGTGCCCGCCGGGACGGGCAGAGTCAAGGCACATGGAGGCGTGTGGGTGTGGGCGAGAGGGCGAAAGGGCGAGAAGGCATGGGAGCGCGGGTGCGTGGGGCGGGAGAGCGAGGGGG
>PXSX01000261.1:2098-9293 GCA_003022655.1 Bacteroidetes bacterium QH_1_64_81
GAACAACGCCCAAACGAGCCCTGTAGCGGCGCTACCGGGCGAGTGCAGAAGTCGTTCTGTACGAGATCCACGAAGTCGGAGGCCGTAGACAGTCCGCCAAACAGGTTCTCAACCCTTAATTCGCATTAAAAACCTACAGGAAGGGATTCGGTCTCCCAAATCACCCAAACACGGCAATCGCATATTGGCCCGAAGCCTGATGGTGCCCCGATCCGGGACAGTGTGTCCGTGCTCCCACGCGCCCTCTCGCTCGCGCTATTCGGGCAGTTTCGTCGATCAGAGGCGGACGAGCCTCCACACCACGAAGGAAATTTTTAACATACGATCGCCCCGGTCACCCAAAAGGACGGAGAGAACCCACGGAGGCGTTTTCTCCCGGGACGGGGACGTGCTCGTAGACTCGTCGCGCCACGGAGTCCGCTGAGTTCCGAACGGGGCAGTGCCCCCAGCGATGAAATCCAACCTGAATTGGTTCGTGGAGTCCCGCAGGTCTCTCGGTCCCCTGGAAATTGTCCCACAGTGGGCGACTTCATCGAAGTGCCTCCAAAGAAGCTCGGCGGGCCATCCGTCTTTCAGAGAACTTGAATTCCGATGCGGACTCTCTCTAGCTCCCTCGATGAGAGCTACGCGGTCGACGCGCTTCTCGACCGGTACAACAGCGGTTCGGTACTGCTCCACCCCCCGGATGTCCACTTCCACGGTGCCTACGACAGCTCCAGCCGCCGCAGCCCCCGCTCGAACACCTCCGCCAGATAATCCACGTAGTCGCGGCCCATGATCTCAGCGATGATGGCGAAGGTGTCGTCGGGCTTGAACGTTGGCAGCGGATTGATCTCCAAGAACCAGGGCTGCCCGTCGGCATCCACCCGAAAGTCCGCCCGCGCAAAGTCGCGACAGTCGAGCGTGTCGAACACGCGCAGGGCCAGGGTTTGCAGGCGGTCTTCGAGGTCGGAGGTGAGAGTGCCCGGGAGTTCGTGGTCCCAGTCCGCGTTGGCCGAGGGGGCGCCGCGGTGTTCGAGGGCGTGGGTACCGATTCCGGTCGACAGCTCGACGGCCCGCTGCAGCACCGGCAGCGCCTCCGGCGGATCGTGCCCCACCACGGCCACCGTAAACTCGCCCCCGCCCGCCACGAACCCTTCCGCCACCGCATCCTGATCGTACGTCGTCGTGATTCGCTCCACCTCGCGCCGCAGGGCCGCCGCGTCGCTCACTTTGCTCTGCGGCATAATGCCCTTCGACGTCCCTTCGTAGCGCGGCTTTACGAACAGGGGGAAGGGGGGCAGGTCGTCCGCCTCGATGTCCGCCGCGGTGCTGTAGACGCGATGCGGCGGGGTCGGCACGCCGGCCGCGGCGACGAGGTCCTTGGTCCACGCCTTGTCGAGCGTCACCGACAGGGTGAGCGCATCGGAGCCGAGGCAGGGAATGCCAGCCATTTCCAGCAGGATGGGCACGTACGCCTCGCGGTTGCGGCTGTGGGCGCCCTCGGCAATGTTGATCGCAGCGTCGAGATTGAGCCCGACGTCGAGTTGCTCGCGCAGGTCGAACGCGGTGCCGACGCGCACCGGCTCGTGCCCGAGGTGCTCAACGGCTGCCGCCAGGACGTCGACCGTTTCCTCGGGCTCGTACTCGGCGTCGGCATCCGGCGGATCGTCGTCCGTCCAGGGGTAGGCATCGAACGTGTCGTAGAGAAGGCCGATGCGCATGGGGCGGTGGAGATGATCAGGGCGTATTTTCGCGTGGAAGCGTCGTTCGCCGATCTGCTGCTAGAGGGGAAACCGCGATCCGCGAAGCGTGATGCGTGAGGAGTCTTCTCGTCACGCATCACGACTCACGTTTCACGTTGCAGCGGGTACAGACAATTGCCGGAATCAAGTCGGGGCACTGCCCAAGCAAAGCTTTTCCCCAACAAATCCAGAGTTGCGTCGTTCACTCCGCAGTCATACATTCTTGGGAGCAGCCCACCGGATCGACCAATGACGCAGAAGGCGCTGATCGTCCGCGCCGGTGAGGCCGAGGGCGCGCCCTGTCACGCGGCCCTCGTGGTGCTGGAGCAGCGAGGCGAGGGCACCACTGTAGCCATCGAGGCGTTG
Organism: Bacteroidetes bacterium QH_1_64_81; assembly: GCA_003022655.1. The sequence continues at coordinate 4,189 of PXSX01000261.1, forward strand.
GAACGGGCCGAGCGGGAGGCGTCGTCCGTCGTCGAGGAGGTCATGCGGGACGTGGGCAAAGTCATCGAGGGCAACGGCGCCGGCCCGCCCGATGAGCCGCTTCCGTGAGCATGGGGACAAGGACCACCTCCCGGGCGCGCTCACAGGGCGATTTCATGTTGAATGCTTCGTCGAGCGAAGGCGGCTCCGCAGCCTCCGATCGCAGGGAAGATGCCGGGAAAGTGCGGGGGAATGGGAGCGTGGGGGCATGGGGGTCGTGAATTTCTGCTCCGCTCGGACGGCACGAACAGGCCACTGCCGCTAAGATGCGATTGCCGTGGGCACGCTCAGCAACAGTTGGCGTCCGTGGTCGCCGATGCCTTAATTGGGGGCTGGACTTCGACGTCAATAACCCCATCCGCCCCACATGTCCGACGCCGCTGAGCCCGATGCTTCGATGACTGACGTTCAGGAAACGGGATCTGTCGCCCCTGATGCCCCCGACAACGCCAGCGATGGAGACCCGTGGTGGCGGCGCTGGGTCGTGGCGGCCCTGGTCCTGGGCGGGCTCGGCGCGGCGGTGTACGTGGCCGGCGACATTCCCAAGACCGATGGGCACTACGGCTTCTGGTCGGTGCTGCCACCGCTCATTGCCATCGTGCTCGCGTTCTGGCTGCAGGAGGTCGTGAGCGCCCTCTTCATCGGCATTGCGGCGGGGGGCATCATCGCCGGGCAGGTCAACATCATCGACGCCTTCCTGCTCCCGGCCATCGGGACCGAAGACTTCGCCCTCATCCTGCTGGTGTACCTGTGGGCGCTCGGGGGGCTCATTGGACTGTGGACGCGCACCGGGGGCGCGCTGCGCTTTGCGAAGTGGGCGGGGGAGAAGATGGTGACCGGGCCGAAGACCGCCAAGTTCTTTACCTGGATCATGGGCCTCGTCTTCCACCAGGGCGGCACCATCTCCACGGTCCTCACGGGTGCCACGGCCCGCCCCATCGGCGACCAGCACGACATCTCGCACGAGGAGCTCTCCTACGTCGTCGACTCCACCGCCTCCCCCGCCGCTACGATCATTCCGTTCAACGTGTGGCCCATCTACGTGGGCGGCCTTGTGGCGGGGACGATCCCCCTCTTCGAGACTGCGCAGGACGGCATCGCGTTCTTCTTTTCGTCGATCTGGGCCAACTTCTACGCCCTCTTCGCGGTCGCCATGACGCTGCTCTTTGCGTGGGAGAAGCTGCCGTGGATCCCCAGCAAAAAAATGCGCGACGCCACCGAGCGAGCCCGGTCGACCGGCAAGCTCGATCGCGACGACGCCACGCCCCTCACCTCCCGCGAGCTCACGGAGATGAACGTGCCGGACGACTACACCCCGAGCCTCGTCGACTTCATCGGGCCCATCGGGACGCTCCTGGGGGTGGCCATTCTTCCATATCTGTACACGTACTTTATACTGGGATGGACCGGAGGAGAAAACGATCCGCTCCTGCTCATCGCCGAGGCTTTTGTCCTGGCCGTCCTGGTGGGCATAGGAATCGCGCTGTTCAAAGGAATGGACTTCGACGAAGCAATCGATGGATTCATCGATGGGTGCAAGGGGGTCACCATCGGGGCCATCATTCTGGCGCTGGCCGTGTCGCTGAAGGAGGTGGCCGAGGCCGTAGGCACCGCCGAGTACGTGGTGGCGACCGTCGGGGAGGCGTTGCCGGCGGCGGTGGTCCCAGGCCTCTTCGTGGTGCTCTGCCTCATCATCGCCTTTTCGACCGGCACCTCGTGGGGCACCTACGCGGTCGTCTTTCCGGTGGCCATGCCGCTGGCGTGGAGCGTCTCGCAGGACCCGTTCTTCATCACGCTTTGCTTCGGAGCGGTGGTCGGCGGGGCGGTCTACGGCGACCAGTGCTCGCCCATCTCCGACACGACGGTCCTCTCGTCGCTGGCCACGGGGTCGGACCTGATGGATCACGTCAACACCCAGCTCCCGCTCGCGTCGGTGGCGGGGGGGCTGGCGATTGTGCTCTACGCGGTCCTGACGGTGCTCTTCGTGTGAGGGTGAGTGTGACGAGAGCGTTCAGGACGACTCCCCTCGCGCTTCTGCCGGGGCCACGTGCCGGAGCACGTCGGGAACGCTGTCCGGGGTAACGGAGATCGAATCGATGCCGGCTTCAACCAAGAATTCGGCAAACTCGGGGTAATCGCTCGGGGCCTGCCCGCAGATGCCCACCGGACGGCCCGCCGCGTGCGCCTGCTCGATCAGGGTGCCAATCATCCGCTTCACCGCCAGATTCCGTTCGTCGAAGAGGTGCGTGAGGCGCTCCGCGTCGCGCCCCACGCCCAGCACGAGCTGGGTCAGGTCGTTGGTGCCGATCGAGAAGCCGTCGAACCGCTCCGCAAACTTATCGGCCAGGGCAATGTTGGAAGGCGTCTCGGCCATGACATACACCTCCAGGCCGTTCTCGCCGCGCTTGAGGCCGTGCTCGGCCATCACGTCGAGCACCCGGTCGGCCTCTTCCGGCGTGCGGCAGAAGGGGAGCATGGCGACGACGTTGGTGAAGCCCATCTCGTCGCGCACCCGCTTGAGGGCGCGGCACTCCAGCGCGAAGCCCTCGCGGTACGCGTCGCTGTAGTAGCGCGAGGCGCCGCGCCAGCCGAGCATCGGGTTCGCCTCCTCCGGCTCGAAGCCGCGGCCGCCGATGAGGTCGGCGTACTCATTGGTCTTGAAGTCGCTGAGGCGAACAATGACGGAATGCGGATGCTGCGCGGCGGCGATCGTGGCGATGCCCCGTGAGAGACGGTCCACAAAATACTCGGCTTTGTCGTCGTAGTCCCGCGTCAATTCTTCGATGCGGCGCTGGGCCCCCTTGTCGCCGACCTCGCCGAAGGCGACCAGGGCCATCGGGTGCACCTTGATGATGTTGTTGATGATGTACTCCATGCGGGCCAGGCCCACCCCCTCCACGGGCAGCCCTCGTCGCCGTCGGGGCAGGAGAGGGTGACCGACTGATCGTCACGGAGGACCTCGGTCGCAGTCTCGGACCCAATCACGGCCGGAATGCCGAGCTCGCGGCTCACGATGGCGGCGTGGGAGGTGCGCCCGCCCCGATCCGTCACCACCCCACCGGCCCGTTCCAGAAGAGGGCCCCAGTCCGGGTCGGTCATTTCGGTGACGAGAATGTCCCCGTCCTCAAACCGCTCGCCCTCCTCGGCACTGTCGAGCACCCGGGCCGGCCCCGACACAATCGATTTTCCGATGCCGAGCCCCGTCACCAGTCGGTCCCCTTCTTCCGTGAGCCGGAAGGTCCGGAGCGTACCCGCCGCCTGCTGAGACTGCACCGTTTCGGGCCGGGCCTGGACCACGAACAGGTCGCCGCTGTCGCGGTCGCGCGCCCACTCCACGTCCATGGGCCGGTCGTAGTGTGCCTCGATGGCCTGCCCCCACCGGGCAAGCCTCAGAATCTCCTCGTCGGACAGGACGACCCCGTCCCGCTCCGCCGCGGTGGTCGGGACCGTCGCGGTGCCGCCCTCCCCCGTCGACACGATCTTCTGATCCTGGTCGCCCTTTGTTTTTTCCAGGATGGGAGTGAGGGTCTCCTCGTCCACGAAGGGCGTGTAGACGGTGTACTGGTCCGGGTTCACGAGGCCTTTCACGACGCTCTCACCGAGCCCGTAGGCCGCGTTGATGACGGTCGTGTCGGGGAAGCCCGTCTCAGTATCAATTGTGAAGAGGACGCCGGACTTGTCGGCCCGCACCATCTTTTGGATGCCGATGGACAGGGCCACCTCCAGGTGGTCGAAGCCTTGCTTTTCGCGGTAGTCCAGGGCCCGATCGGTGAAGAGAGAGGCGAAGCACCGCTTGCAGGCGGAGAGCACGGCGTTTTCCCCGCGCACATCCAGGTAGCTCTCCTGCTGGCCCGCAAAGCTGGCCTCCGGAAGGTCCTCGGCCGTCGCGCTGCTCCGCACGGCCACGTCCACCGCCTTCGTGTCATAGGCGGCGCCGAGGGCACGATAGGCCCCGCGAATGGCGTCCGCTACGTCATCGGGGAAGGTCCCGTGTCGGATCTCCGTGCGGAGGGTCGTAGCCATCTCGCTAAGCGACTGGGTGCCTGCAGTCCACGCGTCGAGCTCCGCCTGGATGGTCTCCGAAAGATCATTGGCCTCCAGGAAGCGCCAGTAGGCATCGGCAGTCGTAGCAAAGCCGTCGGGCACCCGAATGCCCGTCTCCTTCAGCGCGCTGATCATCTCGCCGAGGGAGGCATTCTTGCCCCCGACGAGGGCAATATCATCGGCGCTAAGGGTGTCGAATCGGCGAATGATCGTGGTATCGGTCTGTGCGTGCGTCGTATCGTGTAGCATGAGAAGAGGGGCGTGGAGAAGAAGGCTGCGCAGAGCGAATCTGAAGTGACGATCGCGTACCACACACAACGGGCCTTTCGCGCCCTCGGCCGGCCGAAGAGACGGCTCAGTGTGCACGCGACGCACCATAAAGATGACGGTGGCGTCTCGCCCTTGAAAGCGCTTCCAAAAGGTGTCACAGGATCGTCGAGATGATCCCCTTCGGCGACCCGGAGGAGGGGGAAGCATTTCTTGTTCTGCGAGCGGATTGTAAACGGAACGCCGGACGATGCTGCCCTACTCCACGATGCCTGTAGTCAGAGTCTGTTTGGTGGATTGATGTGCAGCCGAGACACAGTGGTCGAAGCCGCAAACCCCGGAGCACGTAGATGAATTGGGGAGAGATTTCCCCCAAACTTACAAACCGTTTCACTGGGACACAGTAGCATCCGATGGATTGTCAAACACCCCGATACGCGACGACTCTGTGGCCTTTCCGAAGAGCAGACGTAAGCAGGATACGCCGTCGGGGGATACGTTCCGACTAATTTCTATACGCACGTCTACCGCACGTCAACCACACCCATACACATGGACCACGAAAACGGACAGTACAAAGTACGCGACCTGACCCTGGCCGACGAGGGCCGCAAGCGCATCGAATGGGCCGAGAGCCGGATGCCGGTGCTCATGCGGCTCCGCGAGGAGTTTGCCGACGAGAAGCCGTTTGAGGGCTACAAGATCAGCGGCTGCCTGCACGTCACGAAAGAGACCGCCGTGCTCGTCGAGACGCT
>PXSX01000262.1:0-701 GCA_003022655.1 Bacteroidetes bacterium QH_1_64_81
GAGCTGGAGCGCCACGCCTGCCCCGGCGCCGGGTCGTGCGGCGGCATGTTCACCGCCAACACGATGGCCTCGATCAGCGAGGCGATTGGCTTTGCGCCGCTGGGGAGCGCAAGCCCGCCCGCGGTGGACGAAGCCCGCGACGCGGTGGCCCACGAGACCGGTCGGCTCACCGTCGAAGCGGTCAAAGAGCGGCGGCGGCCGTCGGACTTCCTCAGCAAGAAGTCCTTCGAGAACGCGATTGCCCTGCAGGTGGCCGTCGGCGGCTCCACGAACGGCGTGCTTCACCTGCTCGCCATGGCGTCGGAGGCGGGTGTTGACCTCTCGATCGAAGAGTTCGACGACATCAGTCGGCGGACGCCGAAGATTGGGGACTTCCAACCCGGGGGCTCGCGCGTGATGAATGATCTCCACGAAGTGGGCGGCGTGCCGGTCGTGCTGAAGGAACTGCACGATGCCGGACTGCTCCACGGCGGTGCGCTCACCGTCACCGGCGAGACGCTCGGCGAGGCCCTCGATCGGGTCGACCCGCCCGCGATTGCGGACCTCAACGTGGACTACCTCTACCCGGTCGACAATCCCAAGAACGAAGAGGGCGCCATCCGCATCCTCACCGGCAATCTTGCCCCCGACGGCGCGGTCCTCAAAATCACGGGCGCCGACGACTGGCAGTTTGAGGGCACCGCACGTGTCTTCGAGAGCGA
>PXSX01000262.1:744-5216 GCA_003022655.1 Bacteroidetes bacterium QH_1_64_81
CGACGGACAGGGCCACGCGGAGGACGTCGCCCTCATCACCGACGGCCGCTTCTCCGGCGCCACGCGCGGCCTCTCCATCGGCCACGTCGCCCCCGAGGCTGCAGCCGGGGGGCCGCTGGCAGTCGTCCGGGACGGCGATACAATCCGGATCGACGTGTCCGAGCGCCGCCTGGAGGTCGACCTGTCCGAGGCGGAACTGGAGGCACGGCTCGACGACTGGTCACCGTCCGAGCCCCAGTACACGACCGGCGTCCTCGCCAAGTACGCCGCCCTCTTCGGCTCCGCCGCTGACGGGGCCGTGAGCCACGTGACGCGTGATGAGTGATGCGGGCGTCTCTCCCGACCGGAGTTCGAGCCCGCAAGAGAAGCAGCGCAGCAGACGAAAGCCGGACTGGCCAATGCATCCCCCCCTCCATACTTCCACCCGTCCATGCCCAAAATCGAGCTCTTCGACACCACCCTCCGCGACGGCACCCAGGGCGAGCACGTCACCCTCTCGGCCCGCGACAAGATGCGCATTGCTCGCCGCCTGGACGCGTTCGGGATCGACGTGATCGAGGGCGGCTGGCCTGGCTCCAACCCGAAGGACCAGGCCTTCTTCGAGCAGGCACGCAACGCGGAGTGGCCCCACGCGTCGATCTGCGCGTTCGGCTCGACCCGACACGCCTCCAATCCCCCGCCGGACGACGACAACCTGCAGGCCCTCATTGACGCCAACGCCGACGTGGTGTCCATCTTCGGCAAGTCGTGGACCCTGCACGTGGAGCAGGCCCTCGGCGTCTCGCTGGAGACGAACCTAGAGCTGATTCGCTCCTCCGTGGCGTTTCTGCGCGAGCACGGGACACGCGTGATCGGGGCCGATACGCTGGTGCTCTGCGACACAAATGGGGGCTCCCTGCCGCACGACATCCGCGAGGTGACCACCACCGTCCACAAGGAGCTCGACACGACCCTCGGCATCCACGCCCACAATGATGGGGACTGCGCGGTGGCCAACAGCCTCGCCGCTGTCCGGGCCGGGGCGCGGCACGTGCAGGGCACCATCAACGGCCTCGGCGAGCGGTGCGGCAACGCTGACCTCTGCGCCGTCATTCCGGATCTACAACTTAAGATGGGCTACGACTGCGTGCCCGAGGATCGGCTGGCCGACCTAACGGACCTATCGCGGTTTACCGACGAGGTGGCCAACATCGACCCCGACGACGGCGCGCCGTTCGTGGGCCGAAGCGCCTTCACCCACAAGGGCGGCGTGCACGTGTCGGCAGTGATGAAGGAACCGAGCACCTACGAGCACATCGAACCAGACGCCGTGGGCAACCGGCGTGCCGCCGCCCAGGCCGTTGAGCGGATCAAGGAGCTGGAGCACCTGGGCTACGAATTTCAGGGCGCCGAGGCCTCCTTTGAGCTGCTCCTCCGCACCCTCCAGGGCGAGGTGCCGGACTTCTTTGAACTGGACCGGATGCGGGTCTGGAGTGGGCAGGACGACACCGGCGAGCAAACGGTGGAGGCATCTCTCGCTCTCACTGTGCAGGATCAGCGGAAGTTGGCCGTAGCGGAAGGCAATGGACCCGTCGACGCCCTCTCCAACGCCATGCAGGAGGCCCTCTGCTCGTTCTACCCCCATCTCGATGACCTCCGTCTTTCCGACTACAAGGTGCGCGTCCTCACGCCGCAGGACGGCACAGCGGCCACGGTGCGCGTGCTCATCGAACACAGCGACGGCGCAAGCACCTGGAATACCGTCGGGGTCTCCGAAAACATCCTCGACGCAAGTTGGCAGGCCCTGGCCGACGGCGTCCGATACGCACTATTTCACTCGACCGCAGACGCGGTGACCGATCGAGCCCGAAATCCTGCGGTCTCTGCGTGAGATTTGGGCACATCTGGAGATTTTATCGCGGTAGAGACGTTTCGGCGAAACGTCCCTACGGGCCTGTTTTGCAACTGCGCGAAACGGGTATGCACGAGGACCCGCACTACGCCGACAACGGTTCGGAATTGTTTCGCTCCGCGGCGACCATCTCTGGAATCGAATCGCCCGCGTGGCCGTCTCCATGAAGATCATCGACCGTGCGCGTCCGCACTGCTTCGCGCCACGCCGCCGTCAGCAACTCGTAGTCGCGGGCCTGCCACGCCTCCGATACGTTCCCCACACACGTGAACCCGTGGGCCACCGGCGACAAGCTGGCCCGGGGAGCACTCGATAAGCTGATGAGGCGGGAGCGGCCCAGCCCGAGGCGAAATTCGCCATGGAGCTGGCCGAGCACGCAGTGGCGCCCATCTTCAAGCTCCAGGGTGTTGGCGTTGACGCGACGATGCCAGCCGGGATCGACGTCGTCGAGATAGGCGGCGCCCCGCTGCACCCGCTCCTGCACCGCCCCCTCCGTAATCCGTTGGGTGCGACGGGCCTGCCACCAGTTCCAAAGTCGCTCAAGAAGTGCGTACATGGGACGAAATGGGGGTCAAACGACAGAATAAGGGGTCTATCCGTACCCGAAACTGGCGGCGGGGATCCTTTTCTCGAAGTCCGCTGCCGGACGTTCCATCATCATTTCGCGAGCGCGGTCGTCCATGTCCGGGCCGTGGCTGTCTGGGACAGCCTCTTTTCGCAGCGGGAGATGGTTTTACGAACGTTCCCTTCGGATGTTATGCGCAATCTGAACGGGCCTTTTCCCGTTCGAAACTCTCGTGGAGGCCGGAATCATTTTGGGCGCGTTTCGTCCAACGAACACAATTCACCGTGTCGTTTCAAAGCCGTTTTGTGTGCCATGTCCTACGAGGTCAACGATTTCCAAACCGACGTGATCGACGCGAGCGCGGACGCACCGGTGCTCGTCGATTTCTGGGCATCCTGGTGCGGCCCGTGCCGACAGCTGAGTCCGGTCCTGGAGTCGCTGGCAGAGGCGGCCGACGAGTGGAGCCTCGTCAAGGTGAACGTGGACGAAAACGGCGCTGCGGCCCAGCAGTACGGTGTGCGCGGCATCCCGGCAGTGAAGCTGTTCGTGGACGGCGAGGTCGAGGCCGAGTTCACCGGCGTTAAGCCCGAGCACCAGATCCAAAACTGGCTCGACGAGAACCTCCCGAGTGAGGAGAAGAGCCGCATCGAAAAAGCCGAAGCGGCCCTTGAGGAAGGCGACCACCAGGAGGCCGAACATCTCCTCTGGCCGGTGCTGGAGGACAACCCCGACCACGACGAGGCCCAGGTCCTCATGGCGCGGGCCCTCGCGTTCAAGGACCCGAGCCGCGCCCAGGTGCTGGCCGACGAGGCGGAGGTGTCCGATCCCACGCTTCGCCAGATGCGCGAGAGCGTTCGGACGATCGCCCGTCTCTTGGAGCTGAGGGAGGATCCAGCTGCACTTCCGGAGGACGACGTCAAGGACACGTACCTGGCGGCCATCGAGGCACTGGACGACCAGGACATCGAGACGGCCCTCGAGAATTTTATCAACGTGGTGCGCACCCACCGCGACTACGACGACGATGGGGCGCGCAAGGCCTGCATCGCCCTCTTCACGCTGCTCGGGGAGAAGCATCCCCTCACCCAAGAGCACCGCCGCACGTTCGACATGGCGCTGTACTGAGTCTGGATTTTGAAATTCGGAGTGCGGAGTAGGGAACGCACTTCTCACGATTCGTGACTCTTCTGAAGGGGGCATTTTCCGACGGACACTGGCTCCGCCAGTCCACTCTCAGCAAGTCCATCTCGGTCTCATGTCGACCAACCCAGAGTCGCTTCCCGATGCCGCCCAGCACGTCCACACGACCGAGATCGCGGTCCGGTGGGGCGACATGGATGCGGGCGGCCACGTCAACAACAGCCGCTGCTTCACTGACTTCGAGGAGGCGTGGATTGAGTGGCTGAAGGCAACGCTGGACGGGCCGCTCTTTGCCGACTCGGGGCCGGTGCTCGTACGGGTAGCCCCGGTGACGGGCGGGCCGGTGCCGGTGCTCAATCTGAACCTCCGGTAGTCGCTCGTTGGGCAGGGATCAAGGCGCCTCTTCCCTCCTTCGCCAGCGAAACCACTGGGACTTTTGTCGGGACCCGCACCGTGGACGAGAAGTGTGATGACTACGGTTTATCGGCCGTCTCCAGCAGACGGTTCGGAATCTCTTCGGGGACCGTCCACAGGTAGAGGGTCGCGCTCCCAGTCTTGTCGTTGCCCCCATCAACGGTGCGGTCCGGTTCCCAGTCCCCCATCCGAAAGTCGTGGGACACGATGCGGTCGCCCGGATCCAGTTGTCGGAGCAGCTTCGGACGCAATTTGACATTCATCTCCGGCCAGAGGTAAAGGGCCACGACCGTTGCGTCGCTGACGTCGGCGTCGAACAGGTCCTTCTCCCGAAATTCTACCTGATCGGCGACGCCGGCGGCGCGGGCCTGCTCTCGGGACTCGGCCACCAGCTCCGGATCGATCTCAATCCCGACGCCCCGTGCCCCGTAGGTCTTTGCGGCGATGATCGGAATGCGCCCG